>CAIVPM010000037.1 GCA_903907815.1 uncultured Chitinophagaceae bacterium
GCTCATTATATTTGTCGCAGACGTGGTAGTAAAGTTTTATTAGATTATTTATTTGCATAAACAATTAACGAATTTTACGCCTCGTCTATTTTTTGACTATTCAACCCTTGATTCGCATATATTATTAAGTCTTGAAATAATTTTACTAATATTTGCCACTTAATAAAAGATTCCTTAATTAATAAAACTACAAACATGCAACCAAATCAAACAATTAAAAGTATTCTTGCAGTAGTAATGATTTTGATGTTCATTAACGTAAATGCCCAGAAGAAAAGACATTACAGAGATAGTACCACTGTATTAGTATTTAGCCAATCATCTACTCCTTTAAGTAAAAATCCGAATAAAAGCAATAAGTCTTACTCCGGAACAAACATTGTAAAAATTGCTCCATTAGGTATTCTAAGTGGTGTATTTCCAGTATATTTTGAAAGAGGATTAGGAAATTACTTTTCACTACAGGCAGGTCTTGGAATTACAGGCAGAAACTATTTCAGAGAGTTGCTTAAAGACTATAAACACGTTGATTTTACTACAAATCACAATTCAGATCTGGCAGATGCACTATACACATTTGATCACCGCATAGCAAAGCCTGGTTTTATGTATTCTATACAACCACGTTATTATGAAGATGGTGAAGGAATAGATGGCTATTTTGGTGGTATAGGTTTTAATAGTGCTACATTCAATTTTGAACATCAGGAAGTTACCAATATTATAAATTATGCTGCTACTTATAATGGAGGAACAGCTCAATCTGAATCTGAACACATTAAAGACATCTTTTTCGTTTCTGGATACCAAACCTTAGATCACAAAATATCGTTCGAAGCAACTGCCGAAATGGGAATAAGACTTGTATCGGGAACTAAATATGTTGCCTATTCAGCTTATGACAATACCGTTAGTAACTATGTACTTTCCACAGGATTTAAAGATTATTCTCAAACCTTATTTTATTATAACATCGGTATTAAAATCGGATATCATTTTTAATCATTGGACAGAACTTACTCAAATGCATAAACAAGGTTTAATATTTATTATTTTATTATTTGTTGTGAGTATTGTTACAGCACAAAAGAAGAAGCTACGCCATCAGCAAAGGGATAGTTCTATTGTAATGATTTTTACGCAGAATACAACCTCTCATGCTACGAACATTAAAGACACTATCTTCGATAAAAACATCATTAAAATAGCCCCGCTGGGATTTATAAGTGGTACATATCCTATCATATATGAAAGGAAAATAAGTGAAGATTTTAGTTTACTGGGAGGGATAGGATTTACTGGTAAATGTATAGCCAGGAATTTTCTGTATAATTTAAATGAAGGGAGTAAGAATGATTTTAATACTGATCCATATGGTAATCATGAAATAGACCTTGCAGATAATCTTTATGCTTACGATCATAGAGTAACAAATATTGGAAGTATGTACTTCTTTCAAGTAAGAAAATATATCTATGATAGCGAAGGAATGAATGGTGGTTTTGTAGGCGCTGCATATAGTAATGCCCGGTATAATTTTACGCATCAGGGAATTACGTCTTATAACAATAGTAAGCTGGTATATGGTGGTTCGGACAAGCCAGAATCTGAAACCTATAAAGAACTATATGCCGTATTTGGGTATCAGCAATTATACAATAAATTTTCACTCGAGTTATCCAGCGAAATAGGATTTGGTTTTGTTAATGGAACAAAATATTGTGTTTACTATAATACATTTAATAGTAAAATCACTGAATTTTTTACAGATTACAATAGAGTAATATTTCATTTAAACCTTGGCGTTAAAGTTGGGTATCACTTTTAAATAAAATTAATAGGTAGAGTTACAATAAACAGTATCTCTACCTATTCAATAATTAGTGCGCTACCAGCCAGTTTTCTCCCGATCCCAGTTCTGCTTCTACCGGTACTTCGTTTGGCAACAATAATGCGTTGCGCATATTATCCAGAATCAATGGTTTAAGTATTTTCAGTTCGGATTCTACTACATCAAATACCAATTCATCGTGTACCTGCAAGATCATCTTTGATTCGAATTTTTCGTTCTTCATGGCTGCATGAATTTTAATCATTGCAAGCTTAATCATATCTGCTGCTGTACCTTGAATGGGTGAATTAATAGCATTCCTTTCAGCAAAGCCTCTTACTGTAAAGTTGCTGGAATTAATATCTCTCAACCAGCGTTTTCTACCCATCAAAGTTTCTACATACCCTTTCTCTTTAGCAAACTTGATGGTATCGTCCATGTACTGTTGAATTCCAGTAAACTCCCGCTTATAATTATCTATTATTTCCTTGGCTTCCGTACGCGAAATACCCAGATTATCTGCTAGTCCAAATGCCCCCTGACCATAGATGATTCCAAAGTTTACACTCTTGGCTTTGTACCTCATTTCCTTGGTTACTTCTTCATCAGGAACATTATATACTTTGGCTGCTGTTGCAGTATGAATATCTTTTCCCTGACGGAATGCTTCGCACATATTAGGATCGCCACTAATGGCTGCTACTATTCTAAGTTCTATCTGTGAATAATCGGCACTTACCAGTATTCTTCCTTCGGAACGAGGAATGAAAGCCTTACGAATTTCTTTACCCTTATCGGTACGGATAGGTATGTTTTGTAAGTTGGGATTATTGCTACTCAATCTACCCGTTACCGCTACTGCCTGCGCATAAGAAGTATGCACCCTGCCCGTCTTTGGATTAATCATTTCCGGTAATGCATCTACATAGGTAGATTTCAATTTAGTCAGCTCACGGAAAGTAAGAATGTCTTCTACAATGGTATGTCCTTTTACGGCTAGTTTTTGCAATACATCTTCGCCTGTCTGATACTGTCCCGTCTTTGTTTTCTTGGCAGAAGGATCCAGCTTTAGTTTATCAAACAACACTTCGCCCAATTGTTTTGGTGAAGCCAGATTAAACCGAACACCTGCCTGAGCATACACACTTTCTTCTGCAGTTTTAGCATCTTTCTCCAGCTCTACACTATAGGCTTTCAGGAACTGTTCATCCACCTTTATCCCTTCGTATTCCATCTGGGTAAGCACCTTCACCAAAGGGTTTTCTACTTCATAGAATACTTTTTCAACTTCACGCTCTTTTAAGAGTGGATGCAGTACATGTTTTAACTGTAAAGTAATATCAGCATCTTCGGCAGCATAGTCTTTTATTTTCTCTGCTTCCACATCTCTCATGGTGCCCTGTGTCTTACCCTTCTTACCTATCAAGTCGGCAATATGTACTGGCTCGTAGCCAAGATACTGTGTACTCAGTAAATCCATACTACGCTTACCTTCTGGCTCTACTACATAGTGTACCAGCATGGTATCGTATATGTTGCCTTTCAGCTCCGTATCATACCATTTTAGCAAGAGCATATCGTACTTCAGATTCTGCCCAATCCAGGTAATATTAGTATTACTAAATAAAGGCTGGAACAATTGAAGAATAGCCATTGTTTCTGCCCTGTTAGCCGGACAAGGAACATAGTAAGCTTCATGTTCTTTGCAGGCAAAACTCATCCCTACAATCTCTGCCTGATTAGCGTCAAGACCAGTAGTTTCTGTATCAAAACATATTTCTTTTTGATCCATCAACTTAGCAATCAGTTCCTGTATTTTTTCAGTAGTATCTATTAAATGATATTCATGAACTGTATCATTAATATTCTTCAAAGGGTCCATCGTTACAGGAGCAGTTTCTTCGGCAGTAGTCTCCTGTGGCTTTGCTCTTTGTTCTCCTTTCGTTTCTACTACATTACCAAATAAATCGGTTTGTACATTTGCTCCGGTTGCTTGTGTAATATGTATTTCTTCTCCTAATATTCTCTTAGCAAGCACCCTGAATTCAAGGTCGGTAAACACTTCTTTCAATGCTTCCTTATTCATCTCTTTAAGACGGAAGTTCTCTTCATGAAACTCCACCGGAACATTCGTAATAATAGTCGCCAGTCTTTTACTCATAATGGCGTTGGCAACACCTGCTCTTACTTTCTCGCCCAATGCTCCTTTTATTTTATCTGCATTAGCCAGTACATTTTCAAGGGTATCGTATTCCTTCAATAGTTTAGCAGCAGTCTTCTCTCCTACACCAGCAATACCAGGAATATTATCTACCGCATCGCCCATTAAACCAAGAATATCAATTACCTGATCTACTCTCTGTATATCCCATTTTTCACATACTTCCTTAGGCCCCATGATCTCTACATCACCACCCTGATAAGCAGGTTTATAAATGTTGATACCCTCGCGCACCAACTGTCCATAATCTTTATCTGGCGTAACCATAAAAACTTCGTAACCAGCATCATGCGCCTCCCATGCAAGTGTACCAATTACATCATCTGCTTCAAATCCTTCGATACCAATTACAGGTATATTAAATCCTTCGATAATCTTTTTAATATCAGGAACAGCAGCTATCAGATCTTCAGGGGTTTCCTGACGGTTGGCTTTATAATCAGCATAATCTGTTTCTCTTGCTACCGATCCACCAATATCAAAGCACACCGCAATGTGGGTAGGTTTCTCTTTATTAATCAGTTCTATTAAAGTATTGGTAAACCCGAATTGCGCATTGGTATTTCTTCCTTTCGAGGTAATACGGGGATTACGCATGAGGGCATAATAAGCGCGAAATATCAAGGCATAAGCATCGAGTAAGAAAAGTTTCTTTTGCATGTAGCAAATGTAGGGAGTGAACATTATTTTCAATGCCTAAACTAATGCTACCTTGAAAGAAATTAGTAAGTAACTATACTTTATCTTATTTCAGATAGTATGGTATAAACCTCTTCAAAAGATTCAAGGCAACATAATTAATCAATTTATAATCTTTATAATATTGAAAGACTTTATTTTTGATTTAAAAGAGGATATAATGAATAAAAGAATTCTGCTTATAGCATTGATTTATCTGGGGAGTTATTATAGCGTAGCGGCCCAAACAACTCCTGCAGATACTGCTAAAAAAGACTCTACCGAAGAACCAGAAAAGCCAAAGGTTTCCTTTTTCCAACCAAAGCTTTCCTATGTATCCAATAGTGTTTATAGTGGCCGAAAAGATTCTGCAACCATTAGTTATCTTACTCCTGGTATTCAGTATTCCAGTAAATATGGGTTTAATGTTTCTGCATCTGCTTCCTATCTGGTAAGTGGCGCTACCCATAGATTCGATGCATTTAGTTTAGGTGCAGGATACGATTTTAAAATTACCAAGAAATGGAGTGCAGGTATCAGTGCCAGCAAAGAATTCTACAACGATTCTTCTCAGTCATTTCAAAGTAGTAGCACAGGTTCTTTTAGTATAGACATGTCCTACGATCTCGACTTTATAGAGATAGGAGGAAGTAGCGAAGTAATGTTTGCCAGTACAAACAGTTATAGTGCAGGACTTAACCTTTCGCATGGCTTTGAATTTGGCAAAGAAGATACTGCTGTGTGGACTATTACCCCTACCCTAAAAGCTGGTTTTGGAACACAGGACTTTATACATGAACATACCCGATCAAAAGTGAAGAGAAAAAATCAGGCGGCCAATGTAAAAGATGGAATTGTTACGGACATTGTAAGTGGTAGCAAAGCTTTTTCTGCATTGGTTTATGAGATATCTATACCTGTAAGTTTTGAAACAAATAACTGGGCGTTTTCTTTTACCCCCACCTATGCATTACCTGTAAACCCCACCACAACTACTACCAGAACAACCATATTTAAAAACGGTGTTGCTGTTCCAGGATCTACAACAATATCAAAAGATAGAGAAAATCTTAGTAATGCTCTTTATTTCGAGCTGGAAGCTACCTGGAAAATACCCACTATAAAGAAGGCTAAAAAATAAGATTACTTATACCATAAAATAAACAGAGGCTGTCAAAATTGACAGCCCCTGTTATTTATAAAAACCTTGTATTCTGTATTAATTATCAAATTATCATATCTTCAAATGGCTTTGTTGCATGAATAATTAGCATTTACATACTAAAAAGGATATAGAAGAGTTTTATTATAAGTAACTACTCAAATAATAAACTCAAACTATATCCAGTGGGTAAAGATAAATATAAAGTAA
>CAIVPM010000038.1 GCA_903907815.1 uncultured Chitinophagaceae bacterium
CTGGATTCTCGTTAATTATCTGTTGGTGCCAGTTCTCATCATCTGGCTCTTATTTTCTATCTACCATCAGATAACCCAACAACAAAATCTGGAACAGGCATGGCAAAATATCTCTGGTTCATTTACCTCGAAAGACTGGTGGATGCTATGGGTAGTAATTTTGCTGGTTGTAGTGAACTATGGATTAGAAGCAAAAAAATGGCATTTACTTGTTTCGGAAGTTCAACAAATATCTTATGGAAAAGCATATAAAGCAGTTCTATCAGGACAAAGTTTTGCATTTAATACCGTAAATAATGTAGGGGAATATTTTGGCCGTATAGCCCATCTAGATGAAGGGAAAAGACTTAAAGCTATTTCAGTTACTATTGTAGGAAGTATCAGCCAGTTTATTGTCACTTTGATAATGGGTATTTGCGGATTAATTTACTTAAGAAATAATATACTTGATACTACCCATTTTATTCAGGGTATAAACAAATACTGGGTTGATGGTTTAATTTTTGCATTAAGCGCGGGTACAATTGCTCTGATACTGGTATATTATGAAATAGCATGGATAACAAAGCTATTAGAGAAAGTACCATTAATTCACAAAATATCATTCTTCATTGTCAATGTAGAGCATTTTACTAAAAGAAAGCTAACAACTATAATGTTGCTATCAATTCTTAGATATACCGTATTTGTGTTACAATACATTATACTGATGCGTTTATTCAAAGTAGACATATCTATTATAACAACTGGATGGATGGTATGTGTAATGTTTTTAGTACTAGCCATTATACCTAGTATTGCACTGGCCGAATTAGGCATTAGAGGAGAAATAAGTAAACAAATTTTTGGATTATTAAGTACAAACATTTTAGGGATTACCTTTGCGGCTGCCCTTATTTGGTTTATTAACAGAGTTTTGCCCGCATTGGCAGGAAGTTTGCTATTAGCAGGTGTTAAACTCCTGAAAAATAAAAATTTATGAGAAAGATTTTTTATAGTTTGTTATTCATAGTAATTATATCTCCTTTAATGGCAGGTGATGATTTTTGTGGTTTACATAATAATGCCTTTCAAGCAGGCGAAAGAATTGATTATACTATTTATTACTCCGTAATTGGAATGTATATTAACTCTGGTAGTGCAAGCTTTACCACTACATTAGAAAAAATAAACAACCGTACTTCGTACCATGTAATTGGTGATGGAAGTAGCAATAGTAAATATGACTGGATTTTTAAAGTACGCGATCGTTATGAGTCCTATATAGATACGGCTACTTTACAACCATTAAAATTTGTAAGAAATGTGAACGAAGGAGGGTATAAAACATATGAAAATGTAACTTTTAGTAATCAGACTGGAACTGCTATAACTGCTAAAGGTGTATTTAAAATTCCTTCTTGCGTTCAAGATGTACTAAGCTCGATATACTATGCCAGAAATATAAATTTCAATAGTTACAAACCAGATGACAAGATACCATTTACTATGTTTTTAGACAATCAGGTATATAATCTGTATATTAAATATCTTGGGAAAGAAGAAATTAAAACCCGTTATGGTAAATTCAGAGCTATTAAGTTTAAACCTTTGCTTGTAAAAGGTACCATGTTTCAGGGAGGCGAAAAAATGACTGTCTGGGTTACTGACGATGCCAACCATATTCCAATTAGAATAGAAAGCCCTATTGTAGTAGGAAGTGTAAAGGTTGATATGATGAAATATACCAACCTTCGTAATCCTTTGACTTCTTTAATTGAGAAGAAATAGTCTTTACCCCAGATTATGCAGTTGAAATCTATTACGAGCTCCAACTACTTCAAAGGCAAGCGTTTGCTTGATTTTTTGATCTTATCATAGTTCACTATGTTTTCGCCCAAAAATCTGCTCAAACCCTTGCCTTTATTGTATTTGTAACTCTCATAACGATTACAACTGCATAATCTGGGTTTAATCTACTTTAAGCATCACATCCTGTTTTGCTTCTTCTTTTAGTATTTCCTTTTGAGCATATTTGAGGAATCTGATAC
>CAIVPM010000039.1 GCA_903907815.1 uncultured Chitinophagaceae bacterium
ATATTATTGTAGATATAAAAATAAATATTTCAATAGCTATTCTTTTTTTTGAGCTTAATTTCATAATTAATAAATTACTTTAATACTTCATTGGTTTTAATAAATTTCTTTGCTAGCTTTTCAAATTTTATAAAGAACTCATTTGAGTTTCCTTCTTTTCGTGCATCAGCTATATATTGTTGAATTTCTTTATTATTATACGCTGCAATCACATCTTCACTATAAGCATCAAATACATCACGATAGGTTAAAGAACCAGCTTCCATATAATCCATTATTAATTCATAAAATCCAAGATAATCATTAATGTCTTCATCCTGCCATCTTCCTTTATGGTTTATTAATAGAGGATGATGATAAATAATATCATTACCTATTGCTGTATCTTTTGAATTGGTCAACGCTTTCTGATTAATATCGAATGCAAACCTACTTTTAGCTATAGCGTTTGCTTCATAAAGCTCTATAAAAATAACGGTAGCACCACCAGCTACAGCCATAAAAATAAGAAACAACATAAATTTAGTAATACTTATTTGTTCTTTCATTATTTGTAAATGTTTGGTTTAGAAAAATGTTTTTCATTATTGTAGCTTGAGGCAGTATAAATGACACTTATAGTGCAGATTATTAAAAAGCAAGCTGCAATACTTTTTAATCCAAGAGTTTGAATATTGATTACTTTAACTTTTTTGGCTTTACTTTTTTCTTCTTTTATTAAATCCATTATTTCAGATTTGATTTCTTCTCTTGCATCATTAACTATAATTGTTTTTATGTTTTCGGCTAAATTATAGTCCATAGTAAATTCGGAACTACCTAAATGAGGTTTTAATTCCTCTAAGTCCTGCAATTTAAAATCATGCAGTACTAGTTTATTAATAGTTTGATCAATTCTTTCGTTCATTTTATACTAATTTAGCTTGTACACAATTTTTAATGTTGGTTTTTGCTTTATAATTTTGTGCCTTCATAGAATTCTCATTTGATTCTAACTCGATTGCTATTCTGTTCATTGAAAAGTTATGAAAGAAATATAGTTTAAAAACTTGTAACTGGGTTGCACTAAGTAGCTTCATACATTCCTTTATTAATTTCAATTTTAAGGTAGTCAATTCATCCTTAGAGTAATCATAATTTTCCTGCTCTAATACTTCTATTTCATCTTTGTATTCTCTTGTAGTTATACGCCCCATAACCCTTAGTTTTTCAAATAACTTATTTTTAGCAATAGCATATAAAAAAGTAGATAATTTAGATTCTAGAATAAAATCAGGTTTAAGTGATTTCTCATAAGCAACCAACACACAGTCCTGCAATAAATCTTCTAAATCCTCTTCTGAAAGACCAAACCCATATTTACGTTTATATTTATTTATCAAATCTGCAATCATGGGTTTAAATCTTATAACATAATCCTTTAATTGAAAAACTATTAATTCATTCATATATGTTAATGATTGTAAAAAGTAACCAAAGAACGGTTACTTTATTTTCATAACGTCACTTATGGGTATAAAAAATAGTAAAATGAAAAAGATTATCAGTGTAATTGCAATCGTCGTTAGTTGTACTTCTTTTACAACATTTCAAAACAATGTTTATGTATGTAAGGGGCCTTATTCTAAAGTATTTCATAAATCTGACCATTGTAGAGGATTATCTCATTGCTCTACTGAAATATATAGTATATCAATTAAAGAAGCAGAACAAATGGGCAGAAGGCCTTGCAGGATAGACTATTAGAACAAAAGTAAAATCATAATCTAATTAATGTTATTGATATGAGGGTACTTAATTATATAAACATATAAATCAAAATAATTATGAAAAAATTTATCGTTAGTTTGTCAGTAATCTTTAGTTTAAGTGCTTGTAATCGCATAGTATATAAAGATGCCGCTTTAGTTACTAAACATGACTATAAATCATTAAATGGCAAACAAATAAGTTTTATCACTGTTGTGGATGTTCATATTGAAAAGGATACGACAAATACTAAGAAGGAATATTATTCTACTAAGAAAGTACATACTTTTATAAAGGGGGATAGTGTTTATGTAGTAACACATTATGTACTCAAAACTATTACTAGACAATAGTAATTTAAATTAATTGTTGTATGTTTTTAATTCAAAGATTACTTCATTATACAAACTATAATGAGGAGTATAAAGAATTGCGGCCCTTGCTGGACTTGGATTATTATTTCATTTTGTTTTATTACATAGGGCTTTGCGCTATGCTTGTATATGGCGCACTTTTAGAGCTGGGAGCATATTTATGTGTGGAGCGATGTATTTGTTCGCGTTAGTGCCAGCAGGGAATATCCTTTTGCTACCACCCCTGAACATACTAAGAATTTGATGATGATAAAAGTGGTAGGAAAGATAGGAAAGGCTGGCACGGCCGCTTGCGGAACGCCCAAAATAATTGACAATTGATGATGGATAATTGATAATGAATGCAATTGAATAAAAACGAAAGACTAAAAAAGAAAAACTAAATAATACAGATACAGAAACTGATAATCCTTTTTGTAAAAGATTGTATGAAATACTATCCTTTATCGGTTCATTTTTAGCTTACCTAATAATCATTAAAACCTACACTCTATATTTGCGGCTTAACATTTAAAAATAATAATGACAATTCATCGCGAAGGGAAAGCTACCATTGCTATTACGTTTGTAACACTGGCAATTATCAATTTATTAGTAGACAAACTGGTAGGCAACTGCTGCTACATTTCCTGCATTCTGGGAGGCGTTAGTATTGGTTTATTCCTGTTTATTGTGTCTTTTTTCCGTATTCCGAACAGAAAACTGACTATTGACGAAAATAAAATTATTTGTCCTGCCGATGGTAAAGTGGTGGTAATAGAAGAGATAACTGACGTTGAATATTTTAAAGATAAGCGTATACAGGTAAGTGTGTTTATGAGTCCTGCAAACGTGCATGTAAACAGAAACCCTATTAGTGGCGAAGTGATTTACAATCAGTACCATAAGGGTAAATACCTGGTAGCGTGGCACCCGAAGAGTTCGACTGAAAACGAGCGCTGGAGCGTGGTTGTGCGAAATAACAAGGGAACTATTTTATACAAACAGATTGCTGGAGCACTGGCAAAAAGAATTTGTAATTACACTAAAGTAGGCGATGTGGTAAAGCAAACGGAAGAGTATGGCTTTATAAAATTTGGCAGCAGGGTAGATATTTTATTGCCTGTAGGAACTACCATAAACGTACAATTGAACGAGGTAGTAAAGGGTGGCGTAACAGTGTTGGCGAGCTGGTAATTAGCAAAACATTATAATAAACCCTTTTTGAAGCGATTTGCATTATATATATTTGCGTCTCTAAAAATAAATTATATGAAAAAAGTATTATTGATTGCTCTTTCAGCTTTTCTATTCAGCGGAGTAGCTATGGCTCAAGATAGCACAAAAACAAAGAAAGAATGTGGTGACCACAAAAAAGCTTGTTGCAAAAAAGGCGAGAAAAAAGCTTGTTGCAAGAAAGGTGAGAAAAAAGAATGCGACCACAAGAAAGAAGAAAAGAAAGGAGAATAATTAAACGCTATAAAATGCTCTGTTGTAATTCGACAGAGCATTTTATAATTTAAACAACGCTGTTCTCTACGTTAAACGAAAAAGAAATTTTCTGCTTTGCTTAAATAATTCATGTTTTTTATTTAGCATTGCTGCTTAATTAATAAATGTCAAAATAAATATTTCAAAACAAAAATTAAATTGATCATGGCTGACATCAAACCATCTGTTGCACCAAAGGCAACTTCATCAGTTCAACCAGCAAGAAGTAGTAACTCTATTTCATGGATTGCACCGTTAACTTGTATTATTTTAGGTTACGTTATCTGGCGTTTTGTATTAGGCGCAGACAGCAACTTTACAAACCCTGATAAGAATGGCGGATTCTGGCCAGATCATCATGGTCCAAAAGGAGCATTTGTAAAAATGTATGAAGGTGGTATATTAGTACCATTATTGATTGGAGCGTTCTTGACTGTTGTTACTTTCGTTATTGAAAGATTCTTAACGGTACAAAAAGCTGCAGGTACTGGAAACATTACAGAATTTATCCGTAAAGTACAATTTCATTTAGCTAACAAAGATCTTGATAAAGCGGTTGCAGAATGCGACAAGCAAAAAGGATCTGTAGGTAATGTAATGAAATGTGGTTTACATAAGTATAAAGAAATGATTCATGCAGAAGGAATCACTACAGAACAAAAAATAATTGTTATCCAGAAGGAAATTGAAGAAGCAACTGCTTTGGAATTACCTATGTTGGAAAAGAACTTAGTATTCTTATCTACTATTGCATCGGTAGCAACCCTTTTAGGATTGTTAGGTACGGTAATGGGTATGATTCGTTCGTTCTCTAAACTTGCTGATTCTGGTGGTGGTGAAGCTGCACAACAACTTTCTCAAGGTATCTCTGAGGCATTGTTTAATACTGCTTTAGGTATTGGTACTTCTGCTATCGCGATTATCATGTACAACATTTTCACTACTCGTATTGATGGTGTTACTTTCGGTATTGATGAGTCAGGATTTACTTTAACACAAAGCTTTGCTGCTAACTACAAATAGTAGTTGCAAAAAACTTTTGTGGAAAAAAGTAAGTGTTGAATCTTAATTATCGAATACTAAATTAATAATAATGGGTAGGCCAAAAATACCAAGGAAAAGTACAGCAATAGATATGACCGCCATGTGCGACGTTGCGTTTTTGCTGTTATCTTTTTTCATATTAACGACTAAGTTTAAACCTGCTGAAGCAATAGCGGTTACAACTCCAAGTTCGGTTGCCTCTAAAGTTGCCCCTGATAAAGATGTGGTTTTAGTTACGATAGATCCTACTGGTAAAGTATTTTTATCGATGGGTGACGACAAAAATGATGTTGCTAAGAAAGGCGAACTTGCCGATGCCATCATGAAAACTAAAGGCATAACTTTTGATAAACAAAAGTTCGTGAAAGCGCACTTCTGGGGATGTTCATTTACACAAATCCCTGCTTATTTAAATATTCCTGAAGAGAATAGAAAAGGAAATCTGCTTGCGGGTATTCCTGCCGATTCTACCAAAGGAGGAAATGAATTTGGTGAGTGGATAGCTTTAGTGAAAAATGTATATGTAGGATCGAAAATGAATTTGTTGCTGAAGGGCGATAATGCTTCGAAATATCCAGCTTTCAAAAGTGTAATAGATGCATTTAAGAAGAATGATTTATTGAAGTTCCAGATGGTAACAAATCCAGAAAGTATTCCTACAGGTACAGAACTTTGGAAACAAAGTATGAAGGGAGAAAAGAGAGAAGAATAATTATTAAAACAAACTAAAATATTCCAGCTATGGCAGAAATGGATACCTCGTCGGGAGGCGGGCATAAAAAAGGGCCGGGAGTAAAAAAAGGTAAGAAATTATCTACCCGAGTGGATTTAACTCCAATGGTGGATTTAGGTTTCTTGTTAATCACATTTTTCATCTTTACCACAACAATGAGTCAACCAACGGCAATGAAATTAAACTTGCCTAAGGATGCAGATAAGCCAGAAGATCAGAATAAGGCTAAAGAATCTGGAGCATTGACTGTATTGCTGGGAAAAGATAACCATGTGTTTTATTACGAAGGAATCATGGATAATTCAAATGCATCATCTAAATTCAAGTCAGCAAACTTCGGTAGCGGAGAAGATGGACTAAGAATGGAAATTATGCGTAAAAAAGCAAGTACACCTGATAAAGATTTTGTTGTAGTAATAAAACCGGGAGCAGAATGTACTTACAAAAATGTAGTTGATGCATTGGATGAAATGTCTATTAATGATGTAAAGCGTTATGCTTTAGTAGATATTTCTGATGTAGAAACTAAATTGATACAATTAACGGAAGGTGCTGCTGCAGGAGCTAAATAATTCATATAATTTATTAACCTGTGTATCTCTTTCATAAATAGATTTTTAAATGGATATCAATAAAATATTGTCCGCTGATTTTCTGGATATATTATTCGAGGGAAGGAATAAGGAATATGGAGCATACGAATTAAGAAAATCGTACAATGAAAGAATTAAATATGCTTTGATTGGTACGGTTGTAATTTGTGGCTTATTATTACTGGGAACTTTCATTGCAAATACTGCCAGTAAGAAAAAATCAGATATTGTTGTTGCGGATGTGGTATTGGATAATGTAGCAAAGGAAGAAAAGAAACCCGAACTACCACCACCACCACCACCACCAAAACAAGAACCACCAAAAGTGGAAGTTGCAAAGTTTACCCCTCCTAAGATTGTAAAAGATGAGGAAGTAAAAAAAGAAGATGAATTAAAAGAGGTTAAAGAATTAGATAAAGTAAAAACAAGTACGTTTAATCAGGAAGGGGAGAAAGATAATGGAGTAGTAGCGCCACCTGTAGAAACTGGTACTGGTAAAGTGGATGCTCCTAAAGAAGAAAACTGGGATCAGACATTTACTTCCGTTGAAATTCAAGCTGAATTTCCTGGTGGTTCTGCTGCCTGGGAAAAGTACCTTAGAAGAAATCTTGATGAGTCGATTCCTAGTAACAATGGCGCTCCTGCCGGTACCTATACTGTAACTGTTTCCTTTATTGTGGACAAGAATGGTAACATAAGTGAAGTAAGTGGTGTACCTAAAGGTGGTGGTCCAGATTATGGAACTGTTGATGAGGCTATCAGAGTAATTAAGAAAGGACCAAAATGGAGTCCTGGTGTACAAAATGGTCGTCAGGTGAAATCATGGAGAACACAAAATATCTCCTGGCAGGTACAAGAACAATAATCATTTGTAGAAAATATCTTCAAATCCTCTCAGCTTCAGTTTGGGAGGATTTGTTGTTTATGGGGTACTTAGTGAGGAGACAGGAGGTAGGCACAGAGGCAACAAGGCACAAAGAGAATACAAAGTAATAAGTCAATACTAAGAAAGATGTCTAAATTATCAGGATGGGACGATACAATAGTGGCTCTTGCAACAGCACAAGGGGTTAGCGCTATTGGTGTTATAAGGGTTAGTGGCCCTGATGCTATTAATATTATCAATCAATTATTTCCCTCTAAAGATTTGTCTAAGCAAGCTTCGCACACTATACATGTGGGCATGCTAAAAAACGATCATGAAGCATTGGATGAAGTAGTAGTTTCATTATTCAAAAACCCCAAATCATTTACGGGTGAAGATGTTATAGAACTAGGTTGTCATGGTTCTCCTTTTATTCAGGAAAAGATTATGCAGGCGATAACTCAAAAGGGTGCCAGGATGGCTAAGCCAGGAGAGTTTACCCAAAGAGCCTTCCTGAATGGCAAACTTGATTTAACGCAGGCTGAAGCGGTAGCAGATTTAATTGCAAGCAATACAGAGGCCAGTAGAAAAACAGCCTTAACAAACATAAGAGGAGGCTTTTCATCGGTATTGTCGGAACTAAGAGAACAACTGATAAAATTTTCTGCACTAATAGAACTGGAACTCGATTTTTCGCAGGAAGATGTTGAGTTTGCCGATAGAACATTACTAAGAGAAAATATTTCCTTACTGCAAGGACAATGTAGCAAATTGTTGCAGTCTTTTATTTTGGGAAATGTAATAAAACAAGGGGTTAAAGTAGCTATTATAGGAAAACCCAATGCAGGTAAATCAACTTTACTGAACACCTTATTAAACGAAAACAGGGCGATTGTTAGTGATATAGCCGGCACCACAAGAGATACAATTGAAGAGATAATAAATATTAAAGGAATTTTATTCCGACTTATTGATACAGCAGGTATAAGAGAGCACACTACCGATGTGATAGAAAAGATGGGCGTAGAAAAGAGCTACGACAAAATGAAGGAAGCAGATGTGGTGCTATATTTATTCGATAGAAAAGATACTCCGGCAGCTGAACTGGAAATGCTGGAAGAAAAGCTTTCTGGTACTAAAATGAAATACTTGTTGGTTGCTAATAAGGCCGACTTGAATAGTGCGGAGTATATGGACTATAAAACCATTCAGCCAATTATTAATATTTCTGCTAAAGCCAAAAATAATATAGAGGAGCTAATCCATAAACTATTTGTATTAGGGGTGAATCAGGACATTGAAAAAGATGCGGTAATAGTGACTAATGCGCGTCATTATCAATCCTTAGAAAGGTTAAGTAAAGCGTTGGGAGAAGTGCAGGAAGGAATGAATAATAATATACCGGGCGACCTGCTGGCATTGGATATAAAAGAAGCGTTGCAGCACCTTGGTGAGATCACAGGTGAAATAACATCGGAGGATCAGCTGGACTTTATATTTAGTAAGTTTTGTATAGGAAAGTAACAGCTACAAAATAAACATTCTATAAAAATATATTATACAGCATTAAAGCCTTATTCAGTAAGGCTTTTTTCATGTACATACTATATTGTTATTTTGTTTTGTTAGTTGTTTCTTTTGCTTATATTTGTACCTTATTTGTACCTTTTACGGGTTTTAATTATTGAAGCTCGTTTATTTGGCGAAATAATGGCACTTAAATACACTTAATATATCTTATTGCTACTTAATGACATTTAAAGACACTTAATATGAGTTCAAACATTCAGGTACAAAGAATTTGTCAGCATTGCGAAAAGGAATTTACAGCCCGAACAACAGTTACAAAATACTGTGGGGATTATTGTGCCAAAAGAGCCTATAAGGTTCGAATGAGAGTTGATAAGATTAAAACAAGCGACCAGGAAACCAAAAGCTTTATAGTTAAACCTATTGAGGAACTAAAAGCAAAAGAGTTTTTAACCGTTAGGGAAACAGCTAAACTTTTAAACTGTTCTGTTAGGACTGCTTATAGGATAATTGAGAGGGGGGATATTAAAGCGGTAAACCTTTCTGAAAGGATGCTAAGGGTAAAGCGTTCTGAATTTGATAAACTATTTGTTTAACATCTAAAGCTTAAAGACAATGGCAACTAAAGTAAAATTGAGAGAAAAAGCAATTACCGGAAATAGAAAGAGTTTGTATTTAGATTTTTACCCAGCTATACTTAATCCTGAAACGGGCGAACCTACAAGGAGAGAATTTTTAGGGCTTTACATTTATAACAATGCTAAAAGCACAATTGATAAGCAGCACAATAAAGAAACCATTGAGATAGCAGAACAGATAAGGCAGAAAAGGGAAAACAGAATAAATAAGCCTGAAATATATTCAGGGTATGAAGCTGAACAATTGAAGATTAAAGAAAAGGGGCAGCAAAACTTTGTTGAATACTTTAGCAAATTAGCGGATAAGCGTAAAGCTTCAAACTATGATAACTGGATTTCTGCTTACTATTATCTTAATGAGTACACCAATGGGCAATTGAAATTTAGTGATCTGAATGAAACCTTTTGCAATGAGTTTAAAGACTATTTACTTTCTACTAAGAGCCGCAAAAGCGATAAAGTAACCCTTTCAATAAATTCGGCTGTATCGTACTTTAATAAGGTTAAGGCAGCCATGAAGCAAGCCTTTAAGGATGGAATTATACAAATTGATTTTAACGCTAAGATTGAACCTATAAAGACTGCTGAAACCCAAAGGGGGTTTTTAACTATTGAGGAACTCAATAAACTGGTAAAGGTTGATTGTAAACACCCTATAATAAAAAGGGCTGCTTTGTTTTCCGCTCTTACTGGATTAAGGTTTTCAGATATTCAGAACCTTGTATGGGGTGACATTGAATTTATTGAGGGTAACGGCTATTTCTTAAAGTTCATTCAACAGAAAACAAAAGGGGTTGAAATGATGCCTATTTCTGAACAGGCTTTTGAGATATTAGGGGAACAAAAGGAGCGTAAAGACAAAGTATTTGAGGGGTTAAATTATTCTATTCAATGTAAGAGCATACTTAAATGGGTTGAAGCAGCCGGGATAAATAAGAAGATAACCTTTCATTGTTTTCGCCATACGTTCGCCACATTACAACTAAGTAAGGGTACAGATATTTACACCGTTTCTAAGATGTTAGGACACCGGGAATTGAAAACTACACAGATTTACGCTAAGGTTATGGATGAAGCCAAAAGAACAGCAGCCGACAAAATTAAACTTGAATTCTAAACTTTTATTAAATCAATAATTTATGAAAAGTAATAAAACATTAGAGATTAAAGGGATTGAACAAATAGATTATAATACAAAAAAAAATATTGATCTATCCGTAAATTATTATAATGCAATATCTGATTTAAACAAGAAATTTTTGGTTGATTATGAATTTACTAAAGAAGACTTAGAGTTGTTCCCTAATAAAAAGAAGGGGGATATTATAAAAAGACTTCCACCTATGCCAAATGAACCTAAAGAAGCATTTGAGTTGTTTAAAAACTACTATGCAGCTATACAATTTGAATTACAGAAACATTTGTTTGAAGAAAGGGGAAATGTTTGGAACAAAGCTTGTATAAAGGTAGAAATTGAAGCAATAGAGTTATGGATAAATGAAACAAAAAAAATAAATTACAAAGACTGTTTAAGAAATCACTTAAACAATATCCAATATTATAATAGTGAACCTCACGAATTTTTAAGGCTTACAAATGGATTTTATGAAGGTAGTGTAATGAGTAACTACCACGAAACAGCAGCAACTGTTTATGGTCGCTATTTCCTATTTTATGAATACTTGAAAGTAATCTTGAAGGAATTTGAAACCCCTATTGAAACTGAAACCAAACTCAAAGCCCCAACACCTAAAGAAGAGGTAAGAACATTAAAGGAACTATTTAAATATCCTGCTATGTATGAAGACTATTTAAAGTTATTGAGAGATGAAGATAAACCTATAATTAATAATGAGAATTGTTTTATTGGCAAAAACAAATCAGTTATAATAGTGTGGTATGTTTTATTAGAAATCAGGGGAATTATTGAAAAAGTAAAAAATGATGTTCAAAGGGCAATAATATTAAATAAAACTTTTAGTAATTACAATGTTTCAGAAAGTTTATTTAGGGCGAAAAATGTAAGAGCGAATGAAGAATACTATAATCATTTTTCAACAGAACTAACCGCCATAAATGGAAAAAAACATTAGCAGGATTAACAGGATTAACACAGTGCAATTCTGTTAATATAAAATTTTTAACTGTTTCTTATTTCGTAGTGTCAACATAAAACAAGTTGATACAATAACATGGAAACAGTTTTTTTATCATTGTCAAAGAACGACTTTCAGGACTTAATCGCTGAAACGGTAAGTGCTTGTTTAAAGCATAATAGACCCCCAGCAGCAGAACCAAAAGAAGCAGATGAACTTTTAACCGTTCAAGATGCTGCTAAGCTTCTATCCTTAACTGTTCCAACTGTTTACGGCTTAATCCACAAAGGGGAACTACCTGTAATGAAGCGTTCAAAGCGTTGTTACTTTTCTAAGGTTGATTTATTCAACTACCTGAAACAAGGTAGAAAAAAAACAAACGCAGAAACAGCAATTGAAGCAGAACAGTATTTAACTAATAAAAAAGGGGGTAATTATGGAAAATAACCACAACACCCCCGTTTATAATCTTCTACTGCAAAACGAAGGTAATAACAGAGCAAGCCAATTACAAACCATATTTCTATACTTAAAAGAAAACATTGCTACGGCTTCAATGGTGACGGATGCAACTGGAGTTCCTCAGAAATGTATTACAAGATACAAAAGAGATTTAGAGCTATCGGGGCAACTTTGGGAAATATGCAAAACCTATTGTAAGAAGACCGGATTTAAAGCATGGTATCTTACAACAGATCCGGCAAAAGCGCCTAAAAAATTAATTCAATTAAACCTTTTCAGTGATGCAGAATAAAGTAGAAAGGTATTTTAATGCCCCTATTCAGCTTTACAAAGGGTTTGTGTTAGATTGTGATACATGTCTGTTTAATATCGTCCGATATGCCTGTTTTGAGTATACTATTAAAAATGACTGTACTATTAAGGATGCAGTTAATTTTTATGGTATTAATATAGGCGATAATACTAAAAGCAATTTACAAAGAGCTTTTGAAATTGGTAAAGAGTTACACGAAAATATTCCTATTAATTCGCCTATGGTTGGCATAAATAAGGAGGTGTTTTTTAAATACAAAAGCGAGGATAAAACTGAATTTGAGAAAATATGTTTATTAGCGTATCTATCTATTAAAAGTATAGTTCAAAATAAATCCTACTGTAAAATTGATAACAAGTTTTTGCTTTCAAGGATGGATGGAAACCCAAGTGTTATTGACTTAAATAAATTGTCGCCGGAAATTAAAAAACATAGCAAAGAATATCAACTTGTAAAAATCAAGAACGAGTTAATTAAAAGCTGGAATTTAAAACACTATTCAAGGTATACCAGGGGATTCTATGTTTCTTTTTCAATGGAGTTGGAAGACTTGATTTACGAAGCAGAAAAGAAACGTAAAACCTATTTAGAAAAACTTCAAAAGGAGTTACAAAAAGTTGCAGTTGCAAAAGCATTGGACAAACTTAAAAACACGACCATAACACGACCATAACACGACCTATAAAAAAGAGATTAAATCAGTTGCTTTATTCTTTTTTATTTAATTACAACAATTACACGACCTATAAAAAGGTAATTAAATAATGTAATTAAAGAAACTATTTAAAGAAAGTGATTAAAGATTTTTCTACTACTGTCGTAGTAGTATAAAAAGTAATGAAAATCAATAAAAAAAGCTATGAATAAAAAGTTGAAAAAAGTTGATGAATTAAAAATAGAACGGCAAAAAATGATTGATCGTATACAATCTAATTTTCAGTTAAAAGTTAATGCTTTGAACGATGCCTATAAAAGTAAAAATGGTTATGCAGTTGATAAAGCAACCAAAGAGCTTTTTGAAGTAATAGAACCATTAAAAGGGTTTACTAATATTTATACTGACATGAAAAACCATACATGGCAAAAAAATCATTTGAAGATTATTGCAAGCATATCTAAATTAATGCAAGAACTAAATAGAATGCCTACTAATAGCGAAATATCAACAGATGCAGGGTTAAGCGAAGAAACAACCTATAAACACATGAAAGAATTTAAAGATCATGATTTAGCACGACACGAAGCCGATAAGTTTCAAATGATGAAAGATAGAATACTTGCTAAAGTGTTTAATTTGGGGGTACAGGGCGACATAAGAGCCTGTAAAGTATACTTAGAGTATTTCAGTACTAATAAACAGCAAAGGGAACTATCACAAACAAATTACATACAGATAAATAATTTGAAGATAACACCTGAAGAACTGGAACGGTTGCCTCCGGCTACACTTCAGAAAATAGAAACATTAATTAAACTGCCTGTAAAAAAACCGTTAAGTGAATTAATCAATAACTCCAAAAAATGAGAGATGTTACTGTTTTAATTAGTTTGTTAATTGTGATTTTGCTGTTTTTAAATATGTTATTAAATCTGATAATGCTTCAATCTCATTGTTTTGAAAAAACGAAACCAGCCCTTTATCTGTAGCGGAGTTTAAAAAAATAAGAAACCCCCATTTTGTACCATTCGATAAATGAAAAAGACAATCTGATTTAGTACGATAAGAATAGGTTGGTGATTCAACTACTATTTTAGTACTACTAATATTAAGCATTTTTTCTAAGGCTGTAATAGTTGCATCTAATTCAGCTAAATCGATGTAAGCTGCATCATTATTGTAATTCAATTTAACACCTTTGGTAACTGTACTTGTTTTAATATCTGTTATTTTTATAGATATTATTCTCAATTTTCCTGTATTCATGTAGGTATTAATTGACCCTATAACTTTAGTATCTTCTTGTAACAAAACTCCTTGACTATTTTCAACCTCTTCTATTTTGGTTGAATACTTATTCTGTCCTATTGAATTAATTGAGATAATTATTAATGCTATGAACAATATTTTTTTCATAAATGTGTTATTAGATTGTAAATATACAATAAGTAAAAAGAAAAGATTTTGGCACATTATAGGTAGTTATGTACCTTATTTGTACCTTATTTTTTGAAACCACTATAAACATTGACATATTACTTTTTGTATAGGAAAGTAACAAGTATTGTTTTTATTATATTGGTATATACTTTTTATATATACCTTCGTTAAAAGAGCGAACAATGAAAACTTTATCGTTGAAACTGGATGATCATATTTTTGAAGAGGCAGAAGATATTACCGCTAAACTCCAATTAGCAAGAAACAGGTATATAAATGAAGCTGTAAGAGTATATAATTTGTATAATAAAAGAAGGCTCTTAAAAAATCAATTAGCTAAAGAATCAAAGATGGTTATGAAAGACTCTATGGATATATTAAAGGAGTTTGAAAAACTAATTGATGAAAATTAAGCAATACGATATCTGGCTTGCTAATCTTAATCCTTCAAAGGGTACTGAACCAGGCAAAATAAGACCCGTTGTAATTGTTCAGACAGACCTTTTAAACGATTCCCACTTATCTACAATAATCTGTCCTATTTCAACTAATTTAATTCCTGATGCTGAATTATTAAGAGTTCATTTAAAGAAAGGACAATTGGATAAATTAAGTGATGTTTTAATTGATCAAATAATACCATTTATACATATAAGTCAGTCCATTTTATTGAGTCAAAGATGTAGCTAAAAGCACAGGTACTTTTTACTACATCTTCGGTGATTTTTTTAGTATGGTGTGTAATAAAGTCACTTACTTCGTCTAAAG
>CAIVPM010000040.1 GCA_903907815.1 uncultured Chitinophagaceae bacterium
CCCAGTTTACATCTCCTAATTTTACGCCTATAAAGGTTTGGTTAGTTTTATTGGCGTTTAAGCCTATATAGCTTATACTATCTTTAAAAGGAAAAGGATTGGTAGTATCGGGGAATTGGTAGCTACTATCTACAAATGCCCATAGCATGTTTTCTTTAGTATTGCTGTTGGTAAATGTAGTATCTATACCCAGTATTAAACGTTTCATATATACCAGATCGAGGGTGGTTACTTTACCATCTCCATTTACATCGGCTGCTATTATTTTGTAAGGTTTGTTTAGTTTATTCTTGCCTAGTATATGACTTTGTGTTAAAGCTAAATCTAAGGTAGTTACTCCATTGGATTTATTGATGTCGTTGTTTTTTGTAGGATGAATAACCACTGTGCCACTATTAACGGTACAATTATAATAACCATTAGAGTTTGAATGATATATGGCAGTAGAAACAGAATCTTTTACGTACAACATGAAATTATTAATTGAACCGCCAAAAAGGTTTTTTGTAAATCCGGCAACTCTATGGGCATTTAAATTACCCTTTATTTTTCTGATACAGTTATTATTGAAATCTGCAATAAACATATTGCCTGCATTATTAAATGCTATCCCTCTTGGAAAGTTCAATTCAGCATCTAAAGCATACTTATTATCTCCTGAATATCCTTGATTATATTTGCTATTCCCTGCAACAATATATTTATATCCCTGACTGTTGATACTCCATATTCTATTGGTGCTGTCTCCATAATAAACATTACCTGAAATATCCACTGCTACAGATTGAGGGTAAACGGCATAGGATACTGTAGTGATAATATTATTTTTATCAACTTTACGAATTCTATAGTTGCTCTGGTCAGCAATATACAGATTACCTGCAGTATCTATTGCTACGTCTGTCGGGCCACTTAAGGTAGCTGAGGTAGCAAGTATGCTATCTCCGTTATAACCATTACCACCAGTCCCTGCAATTGTTGTGATGATTCCAGTTACATCTATTTTCCTGATCCTGTGGCTATTCTTATCAGGGATATAAAGAATTCCTTTTGAATCTATTACAATCCTTACCGGACGATTTAATTTTGCTGCCGAAGCTTGCCCTCCATCACCACTATATCCTGAAGTACCTATCCCGGCTATTGTACTGATAATACCGTACTTATCTATTTTTCTAATCCTGTTATTGTAACTGTCTGCTATTAAAATATTGCCGGCTGTGTCTACAGCAATGCCTTTTGGAATATTAAGGTTTGCTGCTATTGCAGCTCCCCCATCGCCATTATAGGTAGTACTACCCGTGCCTGCAATTGTTGTAATGATTCCAGCTGTATCTATTTTTCTGATCCTGTTGTTCCCATTATCTACAAAGTAAATATTATTCCATTTATCTACACAAAGGCTTCCAGGATTATATAGATTAGCTTGTATTGCCTGACTATTATCTCCACTGAAACCTTGAACACCAGTTCCAGCTATTGTTGTAATAACCGAAGAAGAAACATACATATAAATCTTATTGCTAAAAACAGTATCCATACCGCAATAGGAAGAATCAATCATCATAACGGATATAACATTACCATCTCCAATCGTATTAGTTATATAAACCGAATCCCTATTGTTAGTAGATACTTTATTTCCATTCAGCGTCCAGATATATTGTGGTGTATAAGAGTTTGAAATATGTGATAAGGTAAAAGTATCCGATGTAAAAGGAACTATTCCATTAGCAGTTGCCATAAGTGTTAAGTAAGGTGTATTGCAATAAATAAATCCAGGAAGGCTTATCGATCCGGAAAGATTAGTAACACTAATGTTACCACTTGCTCCATCTCCTACAATAGCTTGTATAGTACTATCATTCAATACTATAAAACTAGCGGCAGGAGCATTGCCAAACTGAACAACTGTAGCACTATTGAAGTAATTACCTTTTATGGTCACTATCTTACCTTTCTTTGCAACAGTTGGATAAAAGGAAGATATAACAGGATTATTTACATAAGTAAATCCCGACAAACTGCCCGTACCGAATATTGTTGTAACAGTTACATCACCGCTAGCTCCGCTGCCTACAACAAAACTTATCAAAGTATCACTATAAGCAGTTATATTATATTTTGTCAATCCCAAACTGACCGATTTTGCTGTTAAAAAGCCTTGGCCTTTAATGGTTATTACTGTTCCCTTTTTGGCCATTAAAGGAGAAAAAGATTTAATTACAGGATTCCCTACAGTATATTTAGCTACATATTTATTACCCGATGAGTTTAAAAAAGTAGATGCATAAATACTACCTGATTTATCAAATGAAATTACATCTATAACATTATTCGATTTTACTGATCCGTCTCCCAATTCTATCCAGGCACTATCATGATAAACGGCAACATAAGACACACCATATTTCCCGGTAAAGTTTCCAGCTGCATATATATTATCCGATTGATCTGTTGTTAAAACCTGAATTAAATTATTGGCATTCAGTGAATCTTTTTGCCCCAACCTGCTCCATTGTGTACCATTATATTCATATACATATTCATAAAAATTTCCCCAGAAATCTTTATAATAAGGACCAGAAGAATATACATTCCCCTTTTTAACCGAAGTCAGTGCCAGTAATGGCTGATTTGATCCGAATGACTTTAATGAATTGAGGCCTCCAGGTTCACTCCAGGAATTCCCATCCCATTTAGCTACATAGTAATTTCCGGATGAATTGGTGAAATATCCTGATACATATACATTTCCTGCGAGATCAACGGTCACATTACTGATTTGGGCATTAAATGTTGAGCCGTTCTTTCCACCCAATTCAGTCCAGTTTATTCCATCCCATTTTGCAACATATGTTTTACCATTTGCATTGGTAAAATTACCCACGGCATAAATATTTTGCTTTTTATCTATTGCAAGTTTAGCAATAAAATCATTAAACTTCATGGTATCAGTACCTGTTAGTTCTTTCCAGGAATTTCCATCATACTTACCCACGAATTTATATCCTCTTATATTAACCGAGTCTGTAATTCTAACACCTTCAGAAGCATATACATTACCTGAACTATCAGTAATAATAGAAAGTATCCCTCCATATTGTGTTATAAATGATTTCGGACCACCTAATTCGCTCCAGTTAATGCCATCATATTTAGCCACATATTGGTATCCTGTAGTAGGATTTGTAAAATATCCTCCTACATAAACGTTATTAAATTTATCTGTTGCAATTGATTTAATATCACTGTTTGGCAAAAGAGAATTAAGCCCCCCCAATTCAGTCCACTGTGCTTTTAGAGATAGACTGATAAAAAGAAAGATAACTGATAAATATTTCATAATTCAGGGTAATTTATACATCAAAGATTCATCATTCTTTCCAATTACCCAAAAAATATACCCAACCATTACAGTCAGGTATACTTTGTATTTAACCTTGAACTATTTAAACCATTTAACCCTCTTAAACCCAAGCCCCTATCGTATCATTCTCACCATTACTACTACGCCAAGGTCTATATTGTTTAAAGTATCTATTTCCTGTATAATATTCTTATCTAAAAACCCATCCATAGTAAGGCGAATATTTACCAAACCAACAACAGTTACTTTTATAGATAATGCACCTTCGGAACCGGATACAAAATTATCATCTGTTTCTACGACAAGAGCGTTCACACCTACCACCGGAACAGGCGCTATACCTATCATTTCCATAATATGTGCCGACACTATTACCGGATTGCCGGAATTTGAATATACCACACCCCATAAACGGGCATTTTTCCTTCTGCTTTCTACCGTTCCTTCATCATAATGTGTTTCTACTTCATCCCATACCTTTTTTACCACGGCTCCAGCTTCTGAATTCATGGCTAAAATAGTTTCTTTCGAAACATCTAAAGCATCTAATGCATTTAGGTGTTTATTAATTTTAGTAACAGTTATTGCATGGTGGGTGCTTATTTCTAAGACAGTAGGATAGGGAATAGCCGCACCTCCAGCTGCAATCATTAAAGCTTCGCCTTCAATTATATTCTGCCCCACTGTTTCTGTTTCAGAATCGGTTCTTTGATGTGGTACCGCACCGCTACTAATAGTAATACCAAAATAACTACGACTACTTTCAGGAATTAATCCTCTATCAATTTTAAAATTAAGTACTTGAATATACTGACTGTTCAGCATACGCTGATCGGCAACTGCTATATCCTTTTCAGCAGTAGCCTTCGAACTATTTGCCTGCTTTATAAATACATCAGTTCGGGCAGCACTAAAAGCAGCCTCCGAATTATCAAGGCGCAAGGATAATGCTACCGAAATAATGTTTCCAGAAGCAGGTGGATTATCCTTTCGCTCCTTTGCTTTCTTTAATGCCACATAATGACTTTCTGTACTATTGGGCAATCTTCTTCCTAAACTCATAAAATAAAAATTTAATTTTTAATAAATATTCATCCATACAATGTCGTATATCTCCATTTTTCAAGTTCTTACCCTTTCGTAAGCATAAGCGGACAATCTTCCGAGCACCCTTACGAACTCGTAAGCATGAGCGGACGATCTTCCGGGTTCCCTTACGAACTCGTAAGCATGGGCGGAAGATCTTCCGAGCCCCCTTACGAGATGGTAAGCATGGGCGGACAATCCTCCAAGCCCCCTTACGAGCTCGTAAGTATAGGCGGACAATCTTCCGAGCCTCCTTTCCAGTAGGTAAATGCCTACTAAAATGAACCTCATCTAAAATTTAATCTGAAAATACCCCAATCAGAATCGATTAGTTGCGTTAAAGCATGCTAGGAAAGTTCTCTAACTTCATCCTGCTATACACCGTAGATGTTAACTGTAGTACTACTTCTAATGCCTCATTTGTAATATTACAACAGATAGCGAAATACGTATTTCTAAATCCCTTTATTCCTTCGGGATACGGTAAAGTAAGAATACCTTTTCTATGGGTGATAAAGCAATTTAAAGTAATGATTAAAACATCTTTTAATTGCCTTAACAGGCATTAAAGGTGGATGGCTTAGGCTTTCATTGTTGTTAATGGTAAGACAATGTTTAGGAAAAATATAAAATAGCAACTACCTAAACTTGTAATGCACTTCCGATAAATCCCTTAATTTTTCAGCGGCCCACTCGGGCGTAATATCGCGCTGTGGACTCGCAAGCATTTCGTAACCAACCATAAATTTCTTTACTGTTGCCGACCTTAATAAAGGGGGATAAAAATGCATATGCCAATGCCATTCTGTATGCGCACCATCATTTACAGGCATCTGATGCATACCGGCGGAATAAGGAAAGGACATGCTGAAAAGATTATCGTACTTAGTAGTAAGAATCTTAATAATATCTGCCAGGGCTTCGGACTCTTCCTGGGTAAACTGTGTAATATTCTGAACATGCCTTCGACTGATAATCATGGTCTCGAAAGGCCATACCGCCCAATAGGGAACGAGGGCAACAAAGTGATTGTTTGCACATACAATTCTTTCCTGCTGTTGTAGTTCTACCTCAAGGTATTTGCTGAGTAAACTATGTTCGTGTTTTGCATAATATAAAGACTGTTGTTCAGTCTCCTTTTTAACTTCATTAGGCACATCGTTCAAAGACCATATTTGTCCGTGAGGATGCGGATTGCTGCAACCCATTATATCGCCTTTATTCTCGAATATCTGTATATATTTTATCCATGGTATTGAAGACAATTGAGTAAACTCCTGCTGCCATAATTTTACAATCTGCACTATCTCTTCCTGCTGCATCAGGGGTAAAGTAAGATGGTGTTTGGGGGAGAAACAAACCACTTTACAAATACCTTTCTGGCTTTTTGAAAACAACATATTATCGATCGCCGTTTCGCCATCGGGCGTGCTCTGGAGAAGGGCTGCATAGTCGTTATTAAAAACATAGGGGCTTGTATAATCTGGATTTTTATCGCCATCAGCACGGGAATTGCCGGGACATAAATAACATGTAGGATCATACTCCGGACGATCGTCTGCAGGTGCAGCTTCCTGTTTGCCCTGCCATGGTCTTTTAGTACGATGGGGTGATACCAATACCCATTCCCCTGTTAGCAAATTCAACCGTTTGTGGCTATGCTCTTTATTATCGAAATGTGACATACAAATATTTATTTATAGTGCTAATGAAACGCCATCTTCTATACTAACTATATAGGACTTCAGACTTGTGTGAAAAGCTTTTTCGTACTGCACGGAAACTTTGCTTATTAAAGCTTCTACAGCATCTTTTTTTACGAGGTTGATGGTACATCCACCAAAGCCTCCCCCCATCATACGGGCACCCAGCACTTCTGGGTTTTCTTTAACTGCATTTACGAGAAAATCCAGCTCTGCACAGCTTACCTCGTATAGTTCACTTAAACCCTGATGAGTAGCAAACATTTTTTGCCCAAAGGCATCCAGTTGATGCTGTTGTAAATCTTTGCAGGCTTGCTGTACACGGGCTATTTCCTGTATGACATATAAACACTTTTTATATACATCGGAGCTGGCATCTACCGTTTCATTCAACATATCAACAGTAGCATCTCTAAGGCTATTTACTGCTGGGTATTTTGTTTGAATAGCAGCAACACCCGCCTCGCATTGCAAACGACGATTATTGTACTCGGAAGAAGCAAGGGAATGTTTTACGCAGGTATCGAGCAATACAATACTTACCTCCTGCATAGAGAAAGGAAAATATTCGTATTCCAGCGATCTGCAATCCAAACGCACTACCTGATTTGCTTGTCCGAACATACTGGCAAACTGATCCATAATACCACAGTTTACACCGGCAAATTCGTGCTCAGCTTTCTGTGCCAATTTTACCAGATCAATCTTTTCTATAGATAATTGAAACAGCTCGTTTAAAGCATAAGCTACAGAGCATTCCACCGCAGCAGAAGAAGAGAGTCCGGCACCTATTGGCACATCGCCATACATTACCAGATTGAACCCTCCTATTGAATATCCTTTCTTATTAAACTGATCGGCAACACCAAGGATATATGTAGGCCAGGATTGTATAGGAAACAAGGCAGTAAGATCGGCCACGAAGGAGGCATTAAAATCCATTGAATACAAATGAATCTCGGTATCTTCTCTTTTGCTGACAGCAATATAAATAGCTTTATTAATTGCCGCAGGCAGTACAAAGCCATTGTTGTAATCGGTATGTTCGCCTATTAGATTTATTCTTCCTGGAGCACGAACAACCATTGTAGGCTGAACGCCATAAAGCGCTGTAAATTTCTGTTTAATTAACTGAATCATGAATACATATTTTTATAGTAACAAGCATTTAATATTGGTTTATTTCTAAACCAGAACTCTCCTATTCAGGGC
>CAIVPM010000041.1 GCA_903907815.1 uncultured Chitinophagaceae bacterium
ATCCAGAAAAAGGATTTGCAGGTGAAATTACCAAAACAAAAACAGGTAGCAACACTTTAATACACCTTATACCTGGCGTTTTAATTCTCCCAATTCTTATTGGGCTTGTACATATCAACGATTTCCCCACTTCGCTTGGTTTAGCGCTCATTATCCTGATATTCATTTCATTCGGATTTATTATTGTGTATTATAACCTAAAAGTTATTAATCATGATTTACAAGAAAGATTGATAGTGCAGAGTGAATTAAAAAAAAGCATGAGGGATGTTTCTTATTTATCCGATCTGATAGAAAGATCTACTGATGCTATTATGCTGGTGGATGAAAAATTTGTCATTAAACAATGGAATAAAGGAGCAGAAGCTATTTACGGTTATTCTGCTGAAGAAGTAATAGGAAAAAACAAGTATGATTTATTGGACGCTCCTTTTATGACAAAAGAGCAGTTTAAAGCTGGAGTTGATTTGTTATTTATTCAGGGTGGAAAAAGGACCAGTACAAGATTACAGCTAAGTAAAACAGGAAAAACACTTACTATACTTCAATCTGCAGTTGCACTTTATAATGATGATGAAAAATTAATTGGGTATATAGGTATTGGTAAAGACATAACTGAATTAGTTGAAAAAGAACATGAACTTGCGAAATTAAATAATGAACTAAATAAACTTATAAGTGCTAAAACAATTGAATTAAATAGTGTTTATGAAAGAATTTCAGATGCCGTAATTGTATTAGATACAAATTGGTGCTACACATACCATAACAATATGGCTTATATTGTTACCAGAGATACAGCAAAGATTAATAACAGTCTTGTAGGGAAAAATATCTGGGAAGAATTTCCTTTTATTGTCAATACAAAACTATCTGAAGCATATCATAAAGCTTTAGCTGAACAAATTACTATTCGTCTGGAATATTACTACAAAGAGTTTGATATGTGGACGGAGCAAACCATTTACCCTACTCCTGACGGTATATCTGTTTTTCTGAGAGATATTACAGAGCAGAAACTAGCAGACATTAAACAAAAAGATGCAGAAGAAAAATATAAAACTATTGTAGAGTCTTCACAAGAGGGTATAATAATAAGAGATACCAACGGTGTAATTACTTATGTAAATGACTACCTAACCAGGATGCTTAAGGAAAATAGAGAATATCTTATTGGTTTACCACTCATTAATCTTTTTAGTGATGAGAATATAAAGATTATGCAATACAATATGGAAAGGAGAAATCAAGGCTTTTCCGATACATATGACTTAACCTTACCTTTAAGAGATGGTAGTTTTATTACGGTTTATATTAAGAGTACTCCATATCATGAGAAAGGAGTTTTTGCAGGTAGTTTAAGTACAGTTACAGACATTACCGACATTAAAAATAAAGAACTTGAATTAAAAAAACTTACCAGTGATCTTAGATCATTATCTTTTTATCTACAAAATATAAGAGAGGAAGAAAGAAAGAAAATAGCTAAGGAAATTCATGATGAACTAGGACAGAATCTGGCAATTCTGAAAATGGATGCTTCCTGGATTGGTAATCAGGTAGGTACTGAGAATACTAAACTAAATGAAAGACTGAATCAATTTAAAAAGATTACCGATGATACCGTTAAAACCAGCCGAAGATTATACAACTACTTATACCCTCAAATGCTGGATGACATTGGTTTGGTTGGCACTATAAACTGGCATGCAAACAGCTATATAATACCAAACAATATCACCTTCCATTTTAATACTGAACTAACTGAAGAGATTCTTCCTCAATATCATAATATATGGTTGGGATTGTATAGAATATACCAGGAATGTACTACTAATATTCTGCGATACGCTCAGGCTAAGAGCATTCATATTGATCTTAATTTTAAAGGGCAGCATATAGAAATGAGTATACAGGATGATGGTGTAGGATTCGAACTTAAACAAGTTGATACTAAACTACATCATGGGCTACTTGGAATGAGAGAAAGAATTTATTCTCTTGAAGGCACTATCCTTATTGAATCTGTTGTAAATAAAGGCACCAAAATTACTGTTGTTATTCCAATTATAGAAAGTATAGATGCTACTACTCCCAATGACTTTTCGGGCAGTAATACTAATGGATAATGGATAATGGATAATTGATAATGTAAATGGATCTTTATTTGTTTTATTTTACTTTACAACTATATTCTTCACCATGTAATAATCCCCCAGTATTTTACGACTTGCGGGGGTAGCTATATCATCGGAAATAAATAGAAGTGATGGTTTCTTTTTCATCCACTCCTTCAGCATTGCTTTCTTGCCTGCAGAACTATTATTTATAGTATACAACATTGCAGTATCTATTGATATAAGCTTCACTGTATCTGTTTTTCCAGAAGCATCCTTCAGTATTTGTTCTCTTTGCAGCATGGCATGATGATAAGGGACAGCCGACATTAATGAACCTGCTATTTCTCTGGAAGTGTTATTTGTAACAATACAGATGATCAGCACTGTTGCTACCGTAATTCTTAGCTGATGATGGGCTAGTAATTGTTTTACATTTTTATCCATTATACATAAGCCCATATAGAAGGACACCATAATAAATACAAGGAGTGTGATGGCCGATAATACATTCAAAGCTCTATCGGGAATAGACCCATTGCTCAACAATAGGATTGGTATTAATACTATCAGTAAAACAATTGACCATATAGTAATAAAAAGAACAATTGTTTTTAAGTTTGTTTTATGATGACGGAGGATAAATATCCGATCTCTTATATAAATTGCATAAAGGGAAAAGGCTGCCATTGAAGCCCAGAATAATGGAGACAAGAACAAGTTCCAGTACACAACAAACACTCTATAAAAGGCGGAAACAACCGATAAAACAATATTGACATCCTTACCCTCCAGCACCGTCATTCTTTCTCTGTTACCTGGTGCTATAATTACAGCAATTATACTTAGTACATATATTAACGCCAGTATTATTATCTTGCCAAGATGAGCATTGAATTTCTTTTTATATAGGATTAAAAGTATGAGCATCAGTACTCCACTAAATATGGCTGACACTTCGTTACTTCCATTGCATGCAAGAACCAATACTATTTGTATTGCAAATAATACAGAAATTGTTTTGCCATTTGTTTCCTGTAGCATTTTGATTGTTGTTGCTACCAGTAACATGAGTAATATAACGGATGTCTGATAGGTAACAGCACTACTAAACCAGTATAAAGCAGTTGACAATTCAGGAAATATAGCAAACTGTAAAATAGTTAATAATGAAGCCAGTATTATCCTTTCTCTTATTACAATAGCATTATTAATAAGGTACCTGCTAACAACACATACGAATATGTAAGATGCTATAAGGGTGAGTGCTACAAGCAGTAAAGTATGTACATAATAATGATGAACTAAGAAACCATTGGTAGAGAATATAGCAGCAATTAAATTAGAAAAATATCTACCTCCCCAATGCATATAAATGAATTGCTGAAAGCCTGTAAATCCATACTTCTGTTCATTGTAAAGAGCAAAGTAATCGTCGGCAGTTGCATGATTAAAGAAAGATAATACTACCAATCCACCTAAGAACAAGGTAACAGCAAGCCAGAAAAGACCCACCAATAACTTAACTACCGATTTATCGTTCATAGTACTATGGTTATTGTTTATTCAATTCGTGCATTCTGGAAATATATTTACCCAACACATCAAACTCGATATTTACAGATGTTCCTACTTCAATATGTTGCATATTAGTATGAAGATAGGTGTAAGGAACGATGGCTACCTGCAGACTATTGCGGGTAATATTAAAACAGGTAAGACTGATACCATTAATACAAATAGACCCTTTCTCTATTACCAGGTGAGCAAACTTTTCGTGGAAAGTAAATGTAAACTCCCAACTACCATTGCAATCGGTTTTAGAGGAACATACTGCCACATCATCTACATGTCCCTGCACAATATGTCCATCCAGACGGCCATTCATCAGCATACATCTTTCTATATTCACTTCCGTTCCCTGCTTCCAGTGGTTCAAACTTGTTTTCTTTAATGTTTCTTCTACAGCGGTTACAGTATGGCTATCATTGGCAATACTTTCTATGGTAAGACAAACGCCACTATGTGCTACACTCTGATCTACTTTTAGCGAAGAACTAACATGGGAAACAATTCTAAAGGTTTTATTCAACCCATTTACTATTACTTCTTCTACCCTACCAGTATATTCTATAATTCCTGTAAACATGGCGCTAAGGTAAGCAGTAATACAATATTTTGAATGCTGAATGTTGAATGTTGAATTAGATTTAAGTATAACAAAAAAGAATAATTATATTATGCTCTTGATAGAAAAGGCAAAAGGGGATACAGGAGTTAGGAGATTGGAGTCAGGAGAAATACAATTGAAAAGGAGTTGTTATGTTTAAGGTATAGCAGCTATAAATAGACATTTACTGAGTAGTTTTTATTAATAAAAAGGTCTTGAATAAATTATAGGAGTAGTTTAATGAGAAATAGAGGATATTGATCAATTTAAAGGATGAGTAAATAGATTAAAGCTTAAGTTGATTAAAATATGTAGCTAAGACAAAGTGAATTGCAACATGTAAATCAATTTATCGCATGTGTACATCAATTTATCGCATGTGTACATCAATTTCTCCAACATGTACAAGAGAATATGCATGAGTACAAAGTTTAGGGGTATGTGTACAAGAATATTGCCTAAGTACTTTAGAAAAGGTATGAGTACAAAATTTCGTAATCCAGTTAAAGTATGAGCGAGCGCAAGGGATAGCAGTGGTATCCTTTTACTGCGCGGAAG
>CAIVPM010000042.1 GCA_903907815.1 uncultured Chitinophagaceae bacterium
ACATACAAATGCAAATGCTGAATCATTTAATTCTAAAATAAAACTCTTTAGGGCTAATCAAAGAGGAGTTGTCGATACTAAATTCTTCTTATTTAGACTATATAAACTTTTCGCTTAGTCCCCAGCAAATTATTGTGAGCCTGTATTTCTCTGTATTCTAATATAAACTCCGTGTATCTCTGTGTCACCTGTGGCGCTGTGGTTCAAATTTCTGTATTACTCACAAATCTTCCTACGCCTTATTCTTCACCACAAACTTTCGTTGAAAGTGGTCCAGTTCAGCATTCTCTGCTGCCGGATTCCCTATAGGTGCATTGCTAAATTCAAACCCTGCATATTTAGTTTCTACCTCATCCAGTACAGCCACTATTTCATCATATTCTTTTAATGTTACCAGTTTTCCACGGTATTCTTTTATACCCGGCAATCCCTTTAAGTAATTGGCATAATGGCGGCGCATTTCCAGCATTCCTACTGTAGGGCCTTTCCATTCTATAGATCTCTGTAAATGCTTTTTGCAAACCAGCACCCTTTCTTCTACGGTTGGTGGTGCCAGCAATTCTCCGGTATTTATAAAGTGTTTTACCTCTCTGAAAATCCAGGGATAACCAATTGCCGCTCTGCCAATCATAATACCATCTACCCCATAGCGGTTCTTATATTCCAAAGCTTTTTGAGGGGTATCAATATCGCCATTACCAAATATGGGAATCTTAATTCTTGGGTTTTCTTTCACCTTCGCTATCAGTCTCCAGTCTGCTTCGCCCTTATACATTTGTGCTCGGGTTCTTCCATGTATCGAGAGTGCTTTTATGCCTACATCCTGCAATCTTTCTGCTACTGTTTCTATATTCTTACTCTCATCATCCCAGCCCAGACGGGTTTTAACCGTTACAGGTAGTTTAGAGTTTTTTACTACTGCTGCAGTAAGCCTTACCATTAGTTCTATATCTTTCAATACGCCTGCTCCTGCTCCTTTACACACTACTTTCTTTACCGGACAACCAAAGTTAATATCCAGCAAATCGGGGTTTACGGTGTCTACAATAGCTGCACTAAGTGCCATCGCTTCTTCATCGCCACCAAATATCTGTATACCTATTGGGCGCTCGTAATCGAATATATCCAGCTTGCGCTGACTTTTAATAGCATTCCTTATTAAGCCTTCACTGCTAATAAATTCTGTATACATAAGGTCGGCACCGTTATCTTTACAAACGGCTCTGAAAGGAGGATCGCTTACATCTTCCATAGGAGCAAGTAAAAGCGGAAAGTCGGGTAATATGATGTTGCCGATAGAAATCAAAGTAGATTGTTATTTTTGAAGCCGCAAATTAAATACTAAATCACGCTGCATGGCACATTTGGCAACAAAACGATATACTTACGGGTCACAATTAGCAATTTTAATAGGATTATTATGTGTAGGATTCCTCGCTTCACAGGTAATTACGGCGCTTGCTCTAAGCTCCTATATTAAAATTGGCGCATCAGAAAAAGAAATGATGGCGAAAATATTAGTTCCCGAAAACGCAAACCTGTTAAGGCTCATGCAGTTTATTTCCGTACTGTTCATGTTCTTTATTCCTACCCTGCTATACGCTAAAATATGCCATTGGAAACCTTTCGAGCATGTAGGATTTAAAAAAGAATTACCCCTGTTGCCATTATTACTGGCTATCCTCATCATATTTTCCGCTATGCCATTAGTAGGAGCTATGCGCGATTTAACCATGCACCTTCCTTTAAACAACTGGATAAAAACTAAGATTCTCGATTCCAAAGAAAATTATTTTAAAGAGGTAATTGTCATTGGCAGAATGAACAGCTTTGGCGAATACCTGCTGTCTTTATTTGTAATAGCGGTATTGCCCGGACTATTCGAAGAGCTATTTTTCAGAGGAGGATTACAGAATTTATTCACCCGTTGGTTCAAAAATCCGGCGGCGGCTATTTTATTATCCGCTTTCATATTCAGTGCTTTTCACTTCGAGTTCTCCGATTTCTTAGGCCGTTTTCTATTGGGAATCGTACTTGGATGGATATTTTATCAAACAGGAAATCTCTGGATAAATGTTATTATGCATGCCGCTTTCAATGGTTTTTCCGTTACAGGATTGTACATGATTGCCCGCTCTCACGAAAAAATAGATGCCTCTAAATTAGATGATAGCTTCAGCCTGCCACAAGTATTTGTAACTTTGCTCGTTATGGGACTGCTGGTATATTATTTTCACAAGCAAATGTCTGCACGACATACCGAGCCTGGAAAAGAAATTATCATGAAAGGGTACGAAGATTATTCCAACCCTTTTGCAACAACAGAACCTGCCATTTTGGAAGAAAACAAACAAGAAAATGAATAACTGGACACTGATTCACAAGGGTACCGATCTGGTACACGCAAACATATTGAAGGGAATGCTGGAAGAAAATCAGATACCCGTGCAAATACTCAACAAGAAGGATAGCAGCTATCTTACCTTTGGATATATCGAAGTATATGTGCCCCTCAATATGAAAGAACTGGCCGACAATCTGGTTAAACAATCATTATTAAATTAATCTAACAAGTATATAAATGGCTTTCAATGTAGCGGTTTTTAAAACAAGGGCACTTACAGCTATTGCGTTTGCAGCAATTATGCTTGGCGGATTGCTTACCCGAAATATTCCTTTCTTATTTATCTTATTATTCGTCATCATTCATGTTGGATGCTGGATAGAATATCAGAAACTGGTAGGCATGATAGATGTGCATTACAAAGAAGTTTCTACGCTGCACAAAGTGGGCATTATTGTAGTAGGATTATCCCTCATGTTGTCTCGTGCCGACGATTATGTTTGCTGGCGCGATGATCGTTTAAATTACCTCGGCGTAAAAGTATTCTTCGCCTTATTACTCCTCATTTTCTTCTACGATGCCCTCATGATCATTCAAAAGAAAAGAAGACTAAAACCCGAAATGTATTCCCTCATTGGGCTTACCTATATCTCCTTAAGCTGGGGACTAATGATCGATATCCGTTTCAACCCAAGCTGGCAGCACAATTCATTGGCTTTTATTTTCCCTGTCATTACCATCGCCTCTATCTGGATCAACGATACTATGGCTTACATTGTTGGCTCCTTTATAGGCAAAACACCATTGTCTAAGATATCGCCAAAGAAAACCTGGGAAGGTACCGTAGGTGGCGCTTTAATAGCCATTGCAGTAGTAACAGTAGTAGCTTCCAGATGGCTGAAAGTAGACTGGCACATCGTGTTAGGTATTTCCGCTATAGCCGCTATTGCAGGAACCTTTGGAGATTTGCTGGAAAGCAAACTTAAAAGAATGGCAGGTGTAAAAGATAGCGGACAAATAATGCCCGGCCACGGAGGCTTTCTCGATCGTTTCGATTCCCTGTTACTGGCAACCCCCTTTGTATGGTTGTTCCTTAAACTGGTAATGCATTAAGAGTACAGTTGATGTCATTAAGTTGAGTGTTGGATAGGTTAAGTGTACTGTTGCTATCATTAAGTTGTGTGTTAGTTAGATTAAGTGGACAGTTGCTATCATTAAGTTGAGTGTTAGATAGGTTATATGTACAGTTGATACCATTAAGTTGTGTGTTAGACAGATTAAGTGATTTGTTGCTATCATAAAGTTGACTGTTAGATTGATTAAGTGCACAGTTGATGTCATTAAGTTAAGTGATAGACAGATTAAGTGGACAGTTACTATCGTCAGTAGAAAGAAAAAGGCACTCCTATAAAGAAAAAAGCTTCTCATTTGAAAGATAATGTTGCGCATTTGAAACCGTGAGGCTCTCATTTACAAACAATTGGTTATCATTTCAAAACAATTGGTTATCATTGAAAGCGTTAGGGTGCGCATTGCAAAACAATTGGTTATCATTTCAAAACAATTGCCTCTCATTGAAGGCATTAGGGTGCGCATTGCAAAACAATTAGTTCTCATTGCAAAACAATTGCCTCTCATTTCAAAACAATTGGTTCTCATTGGGTTTCAGGTGTAAAGCATTAGATTTTGAGAGATTTTCAGAGTGAGGTACAAATGCAAAAACTAAAGACTAAAAAAAGCTAAAGAATACAAGTAGAAATGCATCCAAGGTCTCAGATTGCTTCCTGCTTTGCTTCGTTATTGGCAACTCCTCGCAGTCACAAAGACGGAGCAATGTATTTGTATTTGCGTTAGTGCCAGCAGGGAATATCCTTTTGATACCACCCTTGAACATGATTTAAAATTGTACCTAAGCAAGTGGTAGCAAAAGATAGGAAAAGCTGGAACGGCCGCTTGCGGAACGCCCAAAATCTAATTGAGAATGGATAATTGATAATGAATGTAGTCCTTTTAAATCCTTGCCTTGCTTTCTCATTAACTTACCGCACAAACCATCAACACCTCTTCTAATACTTTTCTATTATTAGATAATCGAGGTACTTTATGTTGTCCCCCAAGCTTCCCTTTCTGACGCAGCCATTGGTTAAAGCTACCCGGTTCAAGCTTATTAATGATAGGACTTCTGAGTGCCATATCCTTATACCTTTTAGCCTCATAATCGCTATTCAGCTTCATTAAAGCGGAGTCCAGTTCGGTAGTGAACTTATTAATACATTCCGGTTCTTTCGAAAACTCTATCAACCATTCATGCGCACCATTATTATCATCACTAAAGTAAACAGGTGCAGCCGTATAATCGCTCACCACGGAGTTCGTATTTTTACTCGCAATAGCAATTGCTTTGTCAGAATTATCTATTATCACTTCTTCGCCAAAAGCATTGATAAAATGTTTCAGTCTACCGCTAACCGTTATTCTATAAGGATTTAAAGAAGTAAACTCAATAGTATCGCCAATAAGATAGCGCCACAATCCACCGTTAGTAGTAATTACCAGCGCATACTGTTTACCCAGTTCAACATCGTTGTAACCAATGGTTCTTGGCTCGGGTTTACCATACTCCTCTATAGGCATAAACTCGTAGAAGATACCATGATTCAGAAACAATTGCATGCCATCGTCCAAAGGAGAAGTCTGCGCAGCAAAGAACCCTTCGCTGGCATTATAAATTTCCATGTAATTAATAGGATGACCAATCAACCTTTTAAACTGATCCTGATAAGGCGTAAAAGAAACGCCACCATGAATGTATAGTTCCAGATTTGGCCATACTTCTATCAGACTATTCTTGCCTGTAATCTCGAGTATCTTTTTTATCAGCACCACCGTCCAGGTAGGTACCCCACTGATAGAAGTTACATTTTCTTCGATAGTACTTAAAGCAAGCATTTCTATTTTCTCTTCCCATTCGTCCAGCAAGGCAATACTTAATTCGGGCGTACGAAGCCATTGTCCCCAGAAGGGAGCATTCTGCAACAGTATGGCACTAAGATCGCCATAGTTGATATCATCATTAATATTTTTAATCTGATGACTACCGCCTACTACCAAACCCTTACCGGTAAGTAAATCGCTGTCGGGATTAAATTTATAATAGAAGCTCAGTACATCTTTAGTGCCCTGATAATGGCAATCGTATAAACTCTGTTCTGTAACGGGTATAAACTTGCTTTTATCGCTGGTAGTTCCACTGCTTTTAGCAAACCAGTTTACAGGGGTATTCCACAAAAGGTTTTGTTCCCCCTCCATCATTCTTTCAATGTAGGGCTTTAAATCGTCGTACTCATGAATTGGAATTGCCTTTTTAAAGTCGCGAATGGAGTACAGATTATTCAGCTGATATTTTCTACCTATTTCGGTATACTGGCCATGGGTGCCTATATCCTGTAGTACTTCTCTTTGTATTTCACCTGCATGATCTATCCACTGACTTACCTGCCAGTTGCGCAATCTTGCTAAACGAGATATAGCGGGACTTAATAAATTCATACAGCTTGATAGGTCGCAAAATACTTATTGATTTCCAATTATAGCAATTTATTGTAAAATACTTATTCAGATAGGAGGGAGGAGAATACAAAATTTTAAATGTTGAATGTTAAATGTTGAATTGTAAATTCAAGGAAATACAATGAAGATCATTCAACATTTATCATTCAACACAATGTATTAGATTGTCGCATTGGTGCTGGTATCTCTCATGCCCATATCGATAATCCAGTCTTTACGTTTAAGTTCAAAGTTAGTACCCAGATAAAGCCTTTTTACTTCATCATCATCTGCTAATTCTTCTGCGGTACCATGTTTGTAAATCTTACCTTCAATTAATAAATAAGCCCTATCGCAAATGGACAAGGTTTCGTTTACATTATGATCGGTAATAAGGATACCTATGTTTTTATATTTTAGTTTTGCTACCACTGTTTGAATATCTTCTACGGCAATAGGATCAACCCCTGCAAAGGGTTCATCGAGTAAAATGAACTTTGGATCAACAGCAAGTGCACGGGCAATTTCAGTTCTTCTTCTTTCGCCACCACTTAGGCTATCACCATTGTTTTTACGAACATGATGAAGGTTGAATTCGTTTAGTAACTCCTCTTGTTTCTTAAGTCTTTCTCCTTTAGTTAATTTAGTCATTTCCAGCACGGCCATGATGTTGTCTTCAACAGATAATTGTCTGAAAACACTTGCCTCCTGCGGAAGATATCCAATACCCATCTGTGCACGTTTGTACATAGGAAGGTTGGTAATATTTACATCATTAAGATAAACAGAACCTTCATCGGGTTTAATAAGACCTACAACCATATAAAAGGTGGTGGTTTTGCCGGCACCATTGGGGCCCAGCAAGCCAACTATTTCTCCCTGCTTTACGTTCACAGAAACATTGTTTACCACCGTTCTGTTTTTGTAACGTTTTATTAAATTATTGGTTTGAATAGTAAGTTCCACTATATGATGTTTTTACAAAAATAAGTAAAGAGGGATTAAGGGGTGTTTTTAAAAGGTTAAAGGGTGTAAAAGATAAATTGCTATAATACAAGAAGCCGCCTTTTGGGCGACCTCTTGTATTATGAATTCAACAATTGTACGATGTAACCATTAAACAATTTATTACTTCACTATCACAGTCTCTACATAAAACTTACCATTGCTGGCCAGTCTTAACTGATAGATACCTGATGCTACTGTAGCTGGCAATTGTACCGTGCTGGTTACACTTCCTCCAGCATGTTGTAAGGATTGCTCCATTACCTGCTGACCACTTGCATTAATCATGCTTAAGCTGTAAGTACCTGCAGCAATATTGCTCAACTGTACATTCATTGTTTTACCTACAATTGGGTTAGGATAAATGCTCATGCCCTCTTTCTTATCTCCTATGGCAACCTTTACAATGCTACTGTATTGTACAGAACCATCTACGTTAATCGCTTTTATACGGTAGTAGTTGTTTCCATTTACAGCACTGTTATCAGTGTAGCTATAATTGCTGTTGTTGCTATTTTTAGCAGCAGTTGTGTTGATAGCCTTAAAGTCGGCAGCGGTTGTGCTATGTTCTACGGTGTAGCTCTTCACATCTTTCTCAGTAGCTACGCTCCAGTCTATTACCGCAACCCTTGCTTTCACGCTGGCTTTAACCTTAATATCGCTTACATACAACGGTGCTTTAGCATTCAATACAATCATAAATCTGTTGGCCGCTTTTGCAGCTGCTGAAGTATCTACTGTAAAGTTGATACTGGTAGGGCTGGTAAGATTTAATGCTGAACTAGTGTTAGTGTATTTATCTACCAATTCACCCGTAACATTTGTTGGCATATTGTTGCCAGCAATGTTGAAGGTATAGGTATTACCTGCAGCCAACTTATTCATATACAGGAAGCTAGTATCTGCCCCTGCTATCTCTGGACGAGCTTCAACACTCAGGTAACTTCCTGTTCTTACTATAGCAACTGATTCTTCGTTACCCCAGAATTTACTAGCATCTTCGGTAGGTGCAATTACTGCAGCATTGTACTTGTTATTGTACATAGTAACAATTCCATCCATGTAATTAGTTCCCTTCAATAAATTTATCTTAATAGAACCAGTTGCACTATTACCAAATACAGTATTACTCATATTGCCCGTACTCTTCTGTGTTTCTTTGAATGTAATAGTATTAGAACTTCCTTTTGTAACAAAGAATGCCTGGCCATTTTGTATATACCATGGTTGAGCATTCCCAGTATTATCACCAGAAGCAATTAGTCTTGCACCAGTATTATCA
>CAIVPM010000043.1 GCA_903907815.1 uncultured Chitinophagaceae bacterium
AGTATCTTCTTCATTTTGTTTATTTTTAGGATGGTTTATCGGATAAGGTTTACTGAACCAGATTTAGTCTCGGTTACGTTATTAAAATAGGTAATCTTTACAACGTACACATATACTCCCGTAGGTTGTAGTTGTCCGCTGTAAGTACCATCCCAACCTTTACCGCCAGGGTATTTAGCATCATCAGAATGGAATATCTTTTGTCCCCATTGATTAAAGATGGTTAAGTCAGCAGTCTTAATAGAAGTACCATAAACCATAAAATGACTGATGCGAATATCACTGGTATTAGTAGGTGCAATCGCATTAGGAATAAAACTCGAATTGTTTGTAACTATTATTTGTTTGGAAGCAGTGTCAAAACATCCGCTGGAATATCCTGTTACTTTTATCCAGAAAGTAGTGTCAGGCGCAGTAATTGCTTGTGATGGATTGTTGGAAGAAAACAAATTTGCAGGTGTCCATTTCGCACTGTCAATACTACTTGATGAAACTATTTGTACTTGAATAACAGTTTGAGGCCCCACTGGACTGGATGGACTTATTGCTATACTATCAATTGTAATTGTTTTTAAACTTAGGGTTAATGTAACAGCACTATCGCAACCAACTACATTTGTTAAATGAACAGTATAAGTTCCTGGTATATTATAAGTGTTTGTATTCCATGTATAAGGAAACTCTGATTGACAGATACTTTTACTAATCGCAGAGGAACTTGCTGATTTTGAAGACAGTACTAAAGTAGCAGCACTATCACAACCAACAGAATTATTTAGATGAACTGTATAAGTACCTGTAGCATTATAGCTATTACCATTCCAGTTGTAAGGAAAATCGGTAGGACAAATACTTATTGGTGTATTGGAAACACTTGGCTTGTTTACAACTATAGCAATAGGTACAGAGTCTTTACAACCGTTTTTATCAGTTACTATATATTTAACGATAGTATTGCCATTGGTTATCCCAGTTACTTTTCCTGTTGTGTCAATGGTAGCTATAGTAGAATTGGAGACTGTCCAGACTCCTCCAGTTGTCAATTCATTTAATTGAGTACTGTTTCCTATACAAACTTTGTTATTACCAGTTATCGAGGAAATTACTGGTAATGGATTAACCTTCACTACTATTTTAGCAGTATCATTACATCCTGATGAATCAATCCCAAAAACCATAAACGTAGTAGTGGTATCTGGTTTTACTACAATTGTTGTTCCTTTTTGCCCACCAGGCATCCAGGTATAAGTATTAATAGTTCCACCAGTTATGGAAACTGATAACTGAGTTGTAAACCCATGACAAAAAGTATCAGGACTTGCTTTAGCAGAAAGCGTAGTCAGGCTACCTGCTTTTACAGTAACAGGATAGGTACTTATACAAGTGCCACCCATTAATACCGTTAAATTATAAACCCCACCACTAACATTTAATGCAGGCGTGTTTGTTTGAGTTGGTACTGTATTCCATGTGTAGTTGTACGGAGAGACAGCCCCACTAAGAGTAGCAGTCATACTTCCTGAATTAAGCTTGTTACAGCTTGGTTGAACAACTGCTATTTTTACATTAAGCGTATCAGTTGTGTAAGTGAAAAAGGTATTGTTACCTAAAACAACTGAAGCATAAACCTTGCCATTTGCAATTGTAAGAGGATAAATAGTAGTCTTTGAAGAAGGAAATGTTGAATCTGATGAAACCATTATATTAGTTGCATTAGCGGGAATATTTCCATTGTCTAAAGATAAAGTTACTAAAGAATCTGTACCAATTCTTCCAACTTTCCATACACGGGAAATTGATTTAGCTTTACCACTAAACACACATTGTGTCATTGAATTAGTTCCTCCTGCATTTTCTCCAAATATTATATAGGAAAGATTATTGGCAAATGTTGCTGTGTTTAATGAGTTTAAGGTAGGAAATATTCCTCCAGTATAATTTGCTCCATTATACATGGTAACAATAGCTGTTGAATTGATAGATTTAGATTGTTTTTGAATTAATCCTGAAGAATCATCTCTTCCTATTCCTGTAATATTATTGGCGTACAAACTATTAGCAGATCTGTTCCATATTATCGAGTCATTAGAAGCAGTATAGTTATTGTTATTAATGGCAGCCTGATTTAAAGTAAACCCATATTTAACAGCAAGATAGCTTTCTACTTTATTGCGTTCTGCTGCGGTTAATAATCTGGAAAAGATAATAAATTCAGCCATATCAATCTGAGTAGGTAAATTAATTAATTCCTCATTACCAAGGGTTACATAATCCATATACCCTGTACTGAAGTCTCCAGTTATTCCAGCAAGTGGTAATATATTATCATTTACCCCATTTATTCTGTTAGTAGATTGATTTATATCAGCAAAACATGTTGAAAGAGTGTTACTATTGGAAACAGAAGTAACCCCAATATTCCTACCCCAAGGAGTAATACCTGCCTCAGGAAAATCGAATCGAATATTATTTGTTGCATTCCTTTCAAACCCTAAACGAGCTGTACTTCCAGAAACATCTGTTTCCCATTTAAACCAAACAGTTCCCCCATGTAAATTAAATACTTGAAAAACAGTTACTTCATTTTGACTTACTAACTGATCACCTGCAACTTGATTGGTACTGGTTAATGAATTGGTTGATCCATTAAACCTAATATATGGGTTAAAATTTATTCCTGGATTAAACAAACTTGGAGCTGTTTGAGTAGTTGGAGTACTTCTCATATTACTAACAATAAAATCTCCAGTAACATTTGCACCTGACACTTCCTTCCAGATTGTATTAGCTCCGTTAATGGTTACACCACTATCAGACTTTAGCCAAAGTGTATTATTAGTAGCAATTCCTCCTGGTTTTTGACAATAAGACCCCATTGATTTTAATAAAAATAAGGTTACTAAGAGAAGTCCTTTTGCAAATAAAAATTGTCTGTGTTTGTTTCTTCTCATGTTTGTTCGTTTTATTAATTGATATTTCTGTGTTTTAATTGTAAGCTGATTTACTTATTTAGTATTAAAGCTAATTCATCTAAAAACTACAAATCTATAGTCTTTATATATTTAATACTCACTATCGAATTATTTCGACCCATCCTGTTAATCTTGCTGCACCATTACCTGGTTCTATTACATAAAAGTAAGTACCAAAAGGTAGCGAACTTCCATTATAAGTTCCATCCCAAGGCGTAGCATATCCAA
>CAIVPM010000044.1 GCA_903907815.1 uncultured Chitinophagaceae bacterium
ATTTCCCGTATTTAAATCTGGGAATATTAATACACTTGCCTGTCCTGCAACCTTAGAGTTAGGCAGCTTTTGTTTACCCACGTTAGGATCAACAGCAGCATCGTATTGTATAGGTCCTTCCACTTCCAGATCAGGACGTTCTCTTTTAATAATTTCTGTTGCAATTCTTACTTTATCTACATCTTCGCCCTGACCAGAACTACCAGATGAATAAGATAGCATGGCAATCTTTGGTTCTATACCAAACATCTTGCTACTTTCTGCAGACGAGATAGCAATTTCTGCTAATTGTTCTGAAGTAGGATTCGGGTTAACTGCACAATCACCAAACACACTCACTCTATCCGGTAAGCACATAAAGAAAATAGACGAAACAGTATTTACACCCGGCTTGGTTTTTACAAATTGTAAAGCTGGTCTGATCGTATGTTGCGTTGTATGAATAGCGCCCGATACCATACCATCGGCCTCACCCAGATACACCATCATGGTACCAAAGTATGATACATCGGTCATCAGATCACGAGCCATTTCCATATTCACGTTCTTCGTTTTACGTAGCTCATAAAACTTTTCTACGTAACGATCATATTGTTCTGATTCTTTAGGATTAATAATCCTTACTTTGTTTAAATCAAAGTTCAAATTCAATCTTTTTACTGCATTAGCAATTTCATCTCTATCGCCCAGAATGGTTAGTTCAACTATTCCCTGATTAATTAAACGGGAAGCCGCTATCAGCATACGATCGTCATTACCTTCTGGTAAAACAATATGCTTCTTATTCGACATTGCTCTTTTAACCAGTTGATACTGGAACATTCTTGGTGTAATACCTTCTGGCTGATACGCATTAATTTTCGATTCAATGCTGGTAGTATCTACATACTTATCAAATTCAGCAATAGCCACTTCTATTTTATGCAGGTTATCGGCATATATATGCGATTTGGTATTGCTAACTTTAGTTACTGTTTCAAAGGTGCCCGTAGTTACCCAGACAATCGGAAAAACGGTTTCCAGCCCTTCAATCAGTTTTACTATAGGTTCTTCGGGCAACAAGCCACCGGTAAGTAGCATACCCGCAACCCTTGGATAGTTTTTAGAGATATTTGCCTGTAAAGCCGCCAGTATAATATCGCCACGATCACCAGGAGTAACAATCAACGTGTTATCTTCCAGACGATGTAAAAGATTTCTAAGTTGCATTGCCCCTACAATGTATTTACTCACCAGATTGGAAGATAAATGTTTACCAAATAACACATTACCGCCCACTGCTTCTGTAATTTCTTTCATGGTAGGATTACCTAAGTCCTTATTGTAAGGAATGCAGAAATACAGAATCTCTTTAGGAAGTCTTTTTTTGCAGAGTTGTTTTAATCCATCTACTTCAAAAGGAGCTACTTTATTAATAATAGAAGCCAGTACCTGTACATCTTTATCTACAAATCCATTGATAGAGGACAGTAAATAATTCACTATATCTTCCGAAGACCTATGTTCCCCGTTAATTACGAGGATACTTGGCAGACCAAGGTTTTTAGAAATTTCTACGTTTAGTTCCAGTTCAAAAGTATTGCCATCGCCCTCAAAGTCGGTACCTTCTACAATTACAAAGTCGTTGGATTCTTCCAGTTTTTTGTATTTAGCAATAATAGTATCTAAAATTTTCGATTCGTTACCCTCACTCCTCAATTTCATTACCTGTTCGCGGGTAAACGCATACATATCTTCTTTTTTCCCTGTAAGTCCAAAATAGCTGGTAATAGTATCAATATGGCTATTACTGGATTGATTTGGAAGATGTTTTACGATTGGTTTAAAGTAAGCTACTCTTTTAATTTTACCAGAAAGAAGATGCATTAAGCCCAAAGCGGCTAATGATTTTCCACTGGATTGATCTGTTGTTGCAATAAAAACGCCTTTTGTCATAATTTATGTTCGGTTAGTATAATGATTTGATTTGCTTGAGATGCAAAATTTAGTATTTCGAACCACAATAACAATGATGTTTGTCAACATAACCTATGAGAATAAACACTATTTATACAGAATACAGCTATTTAAGCTGCTTTAGGGAATAAATAATGATTACCGCATTCGTATTTTCCCTATTTCTTTTTTACTTTTTATTTGATTTTGGGCGCACCTTTCAGGCCCGGCTATCCGGTTGTATCTTTTGCCTGCCAAAATGTATATTTCCATAAAAGCTACAGGCAAAAGGATACCCCTACTATCCGTTGCGCTTTATGTTTTGGTAGAAATACAAACGAACTACTTACTTAAATTTTAATCCATTGGAGCAATTTATTTACCAGATAGCCCAGAAATCACTTCATATGTCCATTTAAAAAGGATAATAATCCCTCTATAAATGTTTGTAAAATGTCCAGATTATCATGGAACTCACTGTTTATGTCGTTTATTTTTTGAAACTGTCATCATTATTTTATTGGATGTCGTTTATTTTTTGAAACTGTCATCATTATTTTATTGGGTGTCGTTTATTTTTTGAAACTGTCATCATTATTTTATTGGATGTCATTTATTTTTTGAAACTG
>CAIVPM010000045.1 GCA_903907815.1 uncultured Chitinophagaceae bacterium
ATTTTTTTCATATTATTTTTATTAGAGTATAAATTTTTAATAGTTTCCACTACCAGTTACTGTTCCATAGGAAGTGTTAGTGGATTGATTATAAAATATGCCTGTAAAACTAAAACTTTTTGCACCAGTTTTGGTAATTGTACCACTTCTACTGATTGCTAAAAACTGTGTTGTACTATCTCCAATCATAGCGGTAGTATAAGTACAACTTCCATAAAATGTATTCGCATCCATTAAAGGAGATATACCACTTGCTGTTTGTGGCATATTAAAAATATATAATTGCATTCCAGCTGTAGAGCCAGATGTAACTGCAACATCAATATTAGCATTATTACAACTACTATCTGAAACATGAGGACCAGACTTGCAGGCACCTGAATAGGTCGTGCCGGTTATTTTAAATGTTCCATTGCCTCCAGATGAAGAAGCACTTTTCTTGCAGTGTACCAGCAATAATGTAGCTACGCCTAACCCTACAATTAACAATAACGAACTCGATGTTTTTAAAATTTTCATACTTTATGTTTTTAATTGTTTATTAATAGTTGCCAGAACCTGTAACGCTATAATTATTGTTATTATGATTAATATCATAGTTGATACAAGTAAATGTAAAGCTATTTGTACCTGTTTTTGTTATTGTACCACTCCTACTTGCTGTTGTAGCGCCAGTGCCCGCAGTAATAGATGTTGCTTCAAACAAATTACAAGTTCCAGGTCCACTCCAACCATTTGTAAAAGAAAAAGTACCGCTAGCACTTTGAGGCATATTGTATATTATAAAATAGGAGCCTGATAAATCTATAGATGATATTACTACATCAATACCGCTGCCGCACTGAGTAGCTGGAACAGATGTACAAGGCCCAGAATAATTTGTTCCATTAAAGTTAAAACTAGCGCTACCAGGTGGTAACTTTTCTGGGCAAGAAAATGTATATTGCCATGCTGTGCCACCATTCTCACATCCAGATACTACTACTTCAATAGTTTTTCCCAAAGAAGGGTCATAATTAAAATTAAATTCACCTTGTTTACCTACATAACCCAAAGCAACCGTAGCTGCTCCACAATTAAGAGGCCTTCTCAATGTATTTCTATTGGTGCTTGAACCAGTTCCAGCTATCCAATTACCCCCTTGAAATACATCTATTTTATCAGGAACTATATAAGTATCATAGTTGATTTTTACGGAACCAGCAGTATTAGACAAAGTAAAAATATTACTACTAAGCCCCTGTCCACCAGATACTTTTGTTACACCACAATTTAAAGGGTCTGTAATAGTAATAGTCACTTCATAAATAACACTAATATGTCCAGCATAATCATAGAATTCAAGTATTAATGTAAAAACACCTGGTCCTAATACTGATGGTAGATTTATAGGCAAAGAAATCAATGCATTTGAGGAAGCAGAATTAATTGGCAAATCAAAATAAGTTGAAGAACCCTTCACCTGAATATATACCCCCTTTATATTAGAATGTGTTGGTGATACTACTGTTACTGGAAGTACAATTTGACTGCCAGAAGAATAAGATATATTATTATCTATAGTAGTTACAACTGGGGCAACTGTGCTTGGTGATGGTGTTGGTAAAATTGCAGAGTTTACACTTACTGCATTAGGAATAACTAATACACTTGTCAAAGCATTAGGGTTGGATGGAGAAACCTTTGTTGTACCGCTTTTCTTACAGCAATTAAATAGTAAAACAGTAAATGATAATACTGTAAATAAAAGTAATGTTGATATTTTTTTCATATATTATATTTAAAATCATAATTTTTTGTCTGCCTATAGATATAATTAATTTTAGAAGTATTCTAC
>CAIVPM010000046.1 GCA_903907815.1 uncultured Chitinophagaceae bacterium
CCAAAACCATGATCTGTTTTATTGAAATACTTATCGATAGCCGTCTCTTGCGACCAAGCCGTTAACCCGATAAATAAAGAAAGTAGAAAGCAGATAATCCTGTTTAGCATGGTATATAATTCAGCATCAAATATGAATACAATCCTTTTAATAAACAAAAGGATTATAAAACAAATTATAATCCTTCTATTGTTTTCAATCCTTATAAGTAATTACTCACTATCCTTTTTAAGCATCTCCTTTTGTTCAGGCTTTACAAACACCTTACTCGGTATTCTTGCCAAAGCTGGATTCCAGTCCCAGTTTACATCACCCAGTTTAATACCTAATACATTAATGTTTAATAGTATTGTATTTACATTAGTTAATATTCCACTATCCTGCACTGGAAAAGGATTCAGCGGATCGGGGTAAACAGTATTAGAACCAGTGAAAATCCACAAGCGTTTCTCGCCCGATTTGGTATTGGTAAAAGTAGTATCAATACCCAGTATCAATCGTTTTATATACACCAGATCAAGGGCGGTAAGTTTACTATCGCCATTAACATCAGCAGCTATAATTTTTAATGGTGAGTTTAAGAAATTCTTGCCTAAGATATGGGATTGTATCAGTGCCAGATCGAGCGCCGTTACGCCATTGGTTTTATTGATATCATTATCCTTGTGTCCACGAATTATATAATCATCCCCAGTCATAATTTTCATTAAAAAATTACCACTAACATCCGATAATACAGTATCTGTTTTTACATAGCCATTTCCACTAAGATAAAAATTAGCATTCTCTACAGCATCTCCTTTTGGCGTAAGAATATTACCAGCAATAAATGCAGACACATAGAGGGTAACAGTATCGGTAATAGTAGCATATCCATTGTTGATCTGAACCCAGTATTTAGTAGTAACACCAGGGGTAGCCGTAATAGAAGTAGTTGTTTCTCCCGTACTCCACACTATAGAAGGATTCAACATCTGAGGATTAGCAATATTGGTCAGATGATACACAAAATGTTTTGAATCATTAAAGTTAAGTGTTACGGAATAATAGCCTGCCTGAGGTATGAGAATATCGGGGCCATATGCTACCAATGTACTATCAGTATTCAGCGCTCCATAATTTACCGTCCAGTTGTTGTTTGCACGAAACTTTATATGACCTTTATTTAAGGATACATTGCCCGTCCACATTCTTGTATTCTGATCATACTGCAAAGGAATATCAGTACCCCAGCCCAATGCAGCATCGCCCACTACACCAAAAGTACTTATCAGCATAGCATCGAAGGTTAAGGTATTGGTATTACAACCTATTTTATAAACGCCGGCAACGGCAGGACTAAAACTAATATTAGGAGCAGATAAACTGGTACTAAGCGTACCTGCAGTACTTCCTGCACCATATACTGTATGGTTCCAGTCTTTATCGCTGGTAAATTTTAATTGAAAAGTAGCAGCAGGAGCATCAATATAGGTTTCGTAGTACCCATTGTTTGGTATAGAAGCCAAAGGCTCGCCCTGTGTAGGATCCCAGCCATTAAAATTCCCAACAGCATATATTACTGCTACAGGTTTTGGCGAAACAGTATCGATAGTAAGATTAATAGTTTGATTTGGACTTAACACACTATCTCTTGGAAAAATAGTACAACTTAATAAGCTAACAAAAACAGTATCCTGATAGTTATTGGTGCCATCATTTACCGTAATACCATACCAGCCAATCTGGTTAACGGTAATCTGTTGGGTAGTATCGCCAGTATTCCATTTATAAGTAAGATAACCAGCGCCCGCATCCAATGTATAGGTTTTTGTTTTACTAAAAACAGTATCAGGAAAAGGATTAAAAGAAGCAGGTAATTTATTGCTGGCAAAACTACCAGCAGAAAGAATCATAAAAAACAATAAGAACAGCCATTTGTAAATAAGTTTCATAATGTATCTGTTGTGTTGATGAATAATGATGTTCAAATATAAAGGAATATACCAGCATCAATTAATCATTAATGGAATTTTATTTTATTTCAAAAAGAGTTGGTATATCACTAAAGCCCCTACTTTTGGTTTCGCAAAGCACAGCAAGGAAATATGACTGTTGATATTGCAAACCATTAAATATTCTATAGTATGCTTACGATAACATTAATACAATCTACACTGCACTGGGAAAATGTAGATGCTAACCTGAATATGTTTCAGGAGAAAATAGAGTCTATTACAAAACATTCTCATATTATTATTTTACCCGAAATGTTTAATACCGGGTTCTCTACACAATCTACTCATCTTGCCGAAACAATGGATGGCAAAACAGTGGAATGGATGAAGAAGATGGCGATAAAAGTGAAGTCGATTATAACAGGGAGCCTGATGATAAAAGAGGAGGGACATGTTTATAACAGACTGCTATGGGTATTGCCCAACGGAGAACATTATCAATATGATAAAAGACACCTATTTAGCTATGCTGATGAGGATGAACAATTTACTGCGGGAACCAAAAGACTTATTGCATCGGTAAATGGCTGGAGGCTGAACCTACAGATTTGTTATGACCTGCGTTTCCCTGTATGGGCAAGACAAACCTATGGCGTACATCCTGAATATGATATATTGGTGTATGTGGCTAACTGGCCCGATAAACGCAAGCATGCATGGAAATCTTTACTGGTAGCCAGGGCTATTGAAAACCAGTGTTTTGTGATTGGGGTGAACCGTGTAGGTAAAGATGGTGAGGGACATGAATATGGTGGACATAGTATGGTAATTGACCCATTGGGAGAGGTAGAATACCATAAAGCAGAAAGAGAAGATATACATACTTTTTCGCTGGATAAAGCAGAACTGAACCATATACGCAATCGCTTTCCTTTTTTACAGGATGGAGATAACTTTACTTTGAGACATAAGTAGGGGAAGGACAAGTTGCTGGTTGCGAGTTACAAGTTACCAGTAAATATTATTGATATAAAAAGAGATTGCCAGTTATCAGCATTGCGTTAGTAGCAACTGATAACTGGCAATTTTATAAATAAGACTTTGTAAGATAATATTCTATAAAGTAATAATCTGATCTCTTCCCGGACCATTAGAAACATACTTTACATCAGCTCCTACATATTGATTAATGAAGTTGATATAAGTTGTCATATCCTGTGGTAACTCAGCAGGATTTTTAAGACTGGTAGTATCCATATGCCATCCTTTGAAAGATTGCAAAACAGGTTGAACGTTCATCCTACTCATCTGATAAGGAACCTGCTCGGTAATAGTACCATTAATATCGTAAGCCTTACAAACCTGCAGTGTTTCGAAAGAATCCAGCACATCGGCTTTAGTCATAATAATTTTTGTTACCCCATTGATCATACAAGCAAAACGGAGGGCTACTAAATCTATCCAGCCACAACGTCTTGGACGGCCTGTAGTTGCACCAAACTCGCTACCTATTCTACGAATTTCTTCTCCTACTGAATCATCCAGTTCGGAAGGGAATGGACCACCGCCTACACGGGTACAATATGCTTTAGACACCCCAAGAACATCATTAATCTGTTTTGGAGAAATGCCCAGACCGGTACAAACGCCAGCAGAAATAGTATTGGAAGAAGTAACAAACGGGAAGGTACCAAAATCAATATCCAGCATACTACCCTGTGCCCCTTCTGCTAAAACTCTCTTGCCTTTAGCAATCTGATCGTTGATAAAATATTCTACATTGATAATCTTAAAAGTACGAAGGAATTCCAGTGCTTCAAAGAACTCTTCTTCCCAGGCAGTGATATCTTCGATGAAGTGCATGTTATCCAGCAACTTTTGGTGCTTTAAACGAAGCTTAATATACTGAGCAGTGAAATTTCTTTCCATCACATCGCCTACACGCAAAGCATTACGGCCTGTTTTATCCATGTAAGCCGGACCTATCCCTTTAAGAGTAGAACCAATTTTACTGTCGCCCTTTTGCTGCTCGCTGGCTTTATCCAAAGCACGGTGAGTAGGAACAATCAGATTGGTTCTTTCAGAGATATATAAATTCTTGCGAACATCAATTCCCATGGAAGTAACAATGTCGCACTCCTTTTTAAAAGTAATAGGATCGAGCACTACGCCATTACCAATAATATTGATAGCACCCTGATGGAAAATCCCTGAAGGAATCTGATGCAATACCACTTTAGTACCATTTACATACAGGGTATGACCTGCATTTGGGCCACCCTGAAAACGAGCCACTACATCGTAATTGGGTGCAAAAAAGTCTACAATCTTCCCTTTACCTTCATCACCCCATTGTAAGCCGAGTATTACATCTACCATTTTATAAAGCGTTATTTTGAGCTGCAAAAATAATGGCATTGGTTATCGGTACTCTAAAAAACATGTCCACAACTTATTGAGAATAACTGTTCTTCACAATACAATTGTTCTTATGATGATAATAAAGACATAAATTCAATATAGCGGAATCGTTACCGCTAAATAAGTTTCGGCATTAGTCCTTTTAAATTACTTTTGAGAACTCCTGAGAATCAACAATTGAATAATAAAGGGTTTGAGTATGAAGAAAGTACTTTGTTTTGGTGAGTTCCTGTTAAGAATTTCACCTGCTGCAGACAATCAGACAGCCGAGAAGCATCCAATGCAACTATATATGGGTGGAGCAGAAGCTAATGTAGCTACTGCACTGGCAGGATGGAATGTGCCCACCAAATACTGTACAGTACTACCCGACAACTTTATGAGTTCGCATGTAATTGATTATCTGGAATACAAAGGCATTTACACTTCCTCTATTATCTATGCTGGCAACAGAATTGGCGTTTACTACCTGGAAAAGGGTGCCGATCTGAAAGGGAAAATGGTGTACGACCGCGACCACTCTTCTTTCTCACAAGTAAAACCAGGAATGATAGACTGGGAAAAGGTATTTAGAGATGTTGACTGGTTTAACCTTTCTGCTATCAGTCCGGCACTAAATCAGAATGTTGCTGATGTTTGTCTGGAAGCAGTGGAAGTCGCTTCTAAAATGGGCATCACTGTTTCACTCGACCTGAACCATAGAGCAAGGTTATGGAAATACGGAAAAGATCCGCTGGAAATAATGCCACAAATTGCGCAGCACTGTACCGTTCTGATGGGCAATATATGGTCGGCCAACAGTTTATTGGGGATTGCTGTAGATGAACATATTCATTCGCATAAAAGCAGAGAAGCATATTTGAATCATGCCAAAGAAACATCCTTAGCTATCATAGAAAAGTTTCCTAAATGTAATACCGTTGCTAACACTTTCCGCTTTGATAGTAACCAGGAAGACATAACGTATTATACCAGTCTGTATACCGAAAAAGAACAATTTAGTTCCGAAGTATTTTCCTGTAAAGGAGTGGTAGACCGCAGTGGTAGTGGTGACTGCTACATGGCAGGACTTATCTATGGAAAGTATAATAGTCTTCCTCCTCAGGAGATTGTAGACTTTGCAACATCAGCAGCCTTTGGAAAACTACAGGAACTGGGCGACTCCACAGAACAGAATGTATTCAGAGTGAAGAAGATGATGTAGGATACCAATTAGCTAATTAGCTGATTTGCTAATATGCTAATGAATACAAATATGACAAAAGTCTGGTGTATTCTCCTGACTCCTATCTCCTGTCTCCTCTCTCCCTGTATTTAAAGAAATTACCTGTCGCTTACTTCCACAATCAGGAACTTTAAGTAGTGCGTATTTTCCCATCCTGGAACAATTGGATGATCGGATGACTGGGTTCTATATTCTACTTGTCTGATCTTCTTTTTGGCATCTCTTGCGGCATCATCTATAATACGAAGGAACTGTTCGGGTTGCACCAGATTGGTACAGCTGGAGGTTACCAGAAAACCACCGTTACGAATCATTTTCATACCCCTAAGGTTTATCTCTTTATACCCCGTAATAGCTTTATCTATATTTTGTCTGCTTTTGGTAAATGCCGGAGGATCGAGCATTACCACATCGTAGGTTCTGCCATCTTTACTCCATTGTTTAAGCACATCAAAAGCATTCATTACTTCGAACTTTACAATATGATCCAGCTTGTTTAAAGCGGCATTCTTATTGGCCTGCGCTACTGCATTCTCGCTGATATCCAAACCAAGAACTGATTTGGCACCATAATGTGCAGCATGTATTTCGAAGGTACCCGTATAAGTAAAAGCTCCCAGCACATCGGCATCTTTTACTATATGTTGTATGGCACGTCTATTATCCTGCTGATCTAAAAAGTAGCCAGTCTTCTGACCGTTTTCTATGTCCACTCTAAACTTCAATCTATTCTCGTTAATGATAATATTAGTATCAAAAGGATCAGAAAGAAATCCCTTTATCTGTTCCATTCCTTCCAGCTCTCTAACCGGCACATCGTTGCGTTCGTAAATACCTTTAGGAGAGAATATATTCTGTAATGCCTTCACAATCGCCAGCTTCCATTTATCCATACCCAATGCAAGGGTCTGAATAACAAAATAATCATTGAATTTATCAATTACCAATGCTGGCAAATAATCAGCTTCACCAAAAACCAGACGACAATTTTCGGTATGCCCTGTATGCTTACGGTATTGCCAGGCCTGACGTATTTTATCCTCAAAGAACTGATCGTTAATAGGCTCTTGCTTTCTGGTTAATAGTCGAACCAGTATTTGTGACTGAGGATTAATATACCCTCTGCCAGCAAACTTATTATCGTGATAATAAACATCCACAATATCTCCAGCAGCCGCATCACCTGTTACACTGGCTACTTCATTATTATAAATCCACGGATGTCCATTCGCAATTCTTAATGCAATTCTTTTGTTTAACACTACCTTGACCATGTTGCAAATATAGGAGGAGTACTATATAGACAAAGTAGCAATGCCGAATAGCGACGGAATAACCCTTTTATAAAATATTTTTATTGCTTAACAATAGAATTCTATTTTCGCTCTATAAACAGCAGTAACATGAAACAAATACTTTCCGTAATAATACTATCTACGCTACTATTCTCTTGCAAAGAGATTGACAAGAAATTCAACCTTAAGTCGGGTAAGACTTATGAAGAGAGTAAGCAGAACTTAGCGGACAAGGAAAAAGAAAACCCTAAGCAGTTCCTAAAACTAACAGGCGATGACCATCGCAACTTCTGGGGAAAGACTGTGTACAAAGGGCTTATCAGAAATACGGCTACAGTGGTATCTTATAAAGATGTAAGAGTAAAACTTTTATACTTTAAAGAGGGAGCTCAAGTAGCTAATCACGAAGAGTTGTTTGAAAATACCATTAGTCCGAATGTTGATTATACCTTTAAAGCAAAATATAAAACACCAAGTGGAACGGATAGTGTAGCTGCTTACATTATGAGCGCGAAAGCTGTAGAATAATCGCTGATTCCTAAACGGGAAAGAAAATAGAAAAGAAATAAAAAAGAGGTAAGTCAACTAATAACAATTAAGTTTATTATTGACTTACCTCTTACAATTTAAGGACTAAATAAAAGGTCTATTAATTATATATTATCTTATAGTCCAGCGTGCAAATAAATTAGAATTGGTAGCTGTTACATTATTTACTTTTTGTGCAAACAAATCTTTTATAGGCGTGCTGATATTAACCCCTGCAGCTAACTTTTTAAATTGATATAAAGCTTCCAGTTTACCCAGCATAAAACTTGAATTCATAGTTTTCCATTCAGTACTGCTATTATCTACTCCATATAAGTTATCGGTAGTAGTAATGCTATGATTTTTAATAACCTTATGTTGCATTAAAACACCTTGAGTCCAGCAATTGCTAATACCTACTCCCAGTTTTATAGCACTGGATACCTGGTACTGATACAGAATTGTTGCTTCGAAAGAAATAACTTTATTAACAGCCGTAAACTCGGAATATTTAATTACCTCAGGACCAGTATTAATCTTCGTACCCTGATTGATAGTTACACTATAAGAATTAGAATCCAGAATCACTTTATTGTTTAAATAATATTGAGCATAAGGATTTACATGTAGTGATACACTATTCTTTTTGCCAAATAATTTACTAACCCACAGTTCAGGAATAAAAGCAGTAAGAGGATTGTTGTTTGCATTTACATCTTTATAATTTGCTCCATCAGTAATAGGTATATTTAATTGTAACCCATAACTAAATGATTTCTCTTTAGCAGGCTTATCAGGTTTAGTATCCGCCTTCACTATTGCATTCTTTTTATTAACAGAATCAATTTTCTTTTTTGTAGTATCTACTGGGTTATTAGTTTTAACTACATTCTTCAACTCCTCATTACCTTCAGTTGTAGTATTTGTTTCTACAATAGCTGGAATTGCATCTTCTTTTGTAGACTTAACTGTAATTGTATTATCGTTAGTTGTGATTTGTTTTGCAGAAGATTGGTTAGTCCCTACAACATTATCATCCTTATGCGTTTTGGTTTTACTGGGGTTTAAATATGCTACCAACTTCAATGCTGCTGAATCAGTAAACTTATTATCCTCAATTGGCTTTATTACTTTCTTTTTATCCTTCTTATTCACAGAAGATTTACTTAATGAAATACTTCCAGTTTGATCTACCAAATAGTTTTCTTTTACAGCAACACTTTTATTGTTTGGCACTTTTGTAAGGGCATCTTTACTCGCAGAAATAGTTTGATTTTTTGTAGTTAAATCATTAGTTGTATTCGCATTTTGTTTATTGTTATTAGATGCAACTTTCTTTTTACTTACAGTAGATTCTTCAACATTAGTCTTATTATCTGCAGGAGGGTTTACAACAGTATTCTCAGCTACACCTTGAATAGTTTTAGGAGTAAGATCTTTAGCTGCTACATTTTTTATTGCTGCTGTAGAAGTTTTACTGGATGTATTGCAATATAACAAAAATATGCCAGAGCCTAATAAGACTCCAGCAAAAAGAAACCAGAAAATAACGAATCTTCGTTTCTTCTTTTTCCTACGTTCTTCTTCCTTATCCAACTCAGGCTTTATACTTGCCCAGGCTGTTTCGAAAGGAACAAACGGAGCAGCATCTTCTCCGGACATTCCATTGATGTTATCAAAATTATCTTGCATAAACTTTGTTGTTTACGTTATTATTTAAAGTTGTTTTCAGTTTGTTTCTTCCTTCGTTTAAATGCCACTTCACGGTACCTTCTTTCATATCCAGATTTACTGCTATTTCTTTAATTAAAAACCCTTCAATATAGAACAGGTTAAACACCGCTCTTGTAGTAACGCTTAAAGTATTCAGGAAACGTATTACCGTTTCACTGGAAGCATCTTTAAAAGGATTCTGGCTGCTTTCTATTTGCAGCTCTGCAGAAATTTCCTGCGTAACCATTTGTTTATTCTTTTCTCTTACATGAGAGATAGCTGCATTGCGAACTACCACATAGATCCATCCTGACAAGTCTCCTTTTTGGTTGTCAAATTTTTCTATGTTATTAAACACTTTCATCATTCCATTATTCAGCGCTGTAATAATATCTTGCTCGTCGTCAAAGAACTTATTGCACAGCACAAATAGCGCAGGATAAAATTGCCGATACAATTTCTCCTGACTAAGTCTATCGTACTTAATACAGCCTTTTAATAATATGTGAAGTTCTTCTGTCAAGTTTATTATTGAACCGTTAGGGGATAGATAGAAACATAACCATTCGGTAGCCAGTTGTTGAAAGTAAATACCCCATTAGGGCTTACTGTAAGCGTACCAGTAAAAGTATAGTTGGCATAGTTTACCGAAAAAGGATAAGTAACACTTGCACTGGTAACCAGATTAGAAAAAGTATTAATACAAGTAGCTGGAGAAACAGCTGCCTGAGGTATTGCAGACATTGTAACCCCTCCATAACTGGCAATTAGAGAACCTTTATTATTTGTGGTATAGTTTAATATCTGATCGGCAGTGCTTTGATAATTGTACGTTGTCTTTGTAGATAATACGAGTGTTTTATTACCAAAAGAATCGGTAATTACTGAAGGCGTAATATTTAATTTATCACTAAAAATAAAAGGAACTGTTACTTGTGAAGGATTAAGAGCAGAATCGCTTAACCAGATTGTTCTGCTTTGAGAATGAAAACTATCCGATGCTAAAACAGTACCCGTACTACCTCCTATAAAACTAATTACAGCTGATAGCCCAGAAGGATTTAATACCCCTGTTGTACTATTAATAGTGCCAAAATAAACACTTGAATTTGCATTATGTGCAGTAAACAAAACTGTTTCATTTAATTGAACTCCAACTATTTTAGAAGCAGTAACACTAAAGCTGGAACCTATATCGTTGAATTTCTGGTTTATTACTTTTACCTGATAAGTAGCCTGTTTGCTATTGGCAGAAGCCACTACTGTATAGGTACCAGGAACAGCAAAATAAAAAGTAGCATAAGCGCCTGCTTTTTCCAGGGTTATACTGTCCGATGGTGTAACACTCCAGCTTACTACAGTTGCACTATTACCATTATTAAAAGACAGTAAAACAGGTTCGCCAATTTGAATGCTATCCAGCTTTTCAGCAAACACAATATTCTGCCCCTCGTTGCTGGTGACTTTGGTACAGGCAACAGCACTTATAACTATTGCCCATATAAGTAGTAGTTTATTTATATTATTCATGTTCTTTTTAATTAAGAATTAAAAATTATGAATTAAGAATTGTCAATACAAAGAGTGATGTATTAATTCTTAATTTTTAATCATTAATTTTTCATTTGTAATAGTTCCGTCGGTATGTGTAACCTGTATTATATAGATACCATCTGCAACATTAATGTTTACTTTATTCTCCAATGCATTTGAATTTAACCCTTTCCTGCTCATCACTATTCTACCAGTATTATCCACAACGTTAATCTGTGATACATTGTACCCTTTTACGGTAAAATAGTTCTTAGCAGGATTAGGATAAATACTAACAAACATAGTCTGAGGTTGAATAAATATCTGTTTGATATCGCTATATGCTAACTTACCATCCTTATCGGTAATCTTTAAGCGATAGTAAATTACTTTAGCATCTGTAGTAGGTATATCAGTATATGAATATTCTCTAGCATCTTTTGCTATTACCTTACCTACATTTTCAAAATCCCTACCAGTAATACTTCTTTGAATAGTATAATAAGCAGTATTTATTTCGGTAGATACAGTCCATGTATTGATCACTTCCAATAACTGGTTCTCTCCTACTCTTTCGGCCACAACATTATAGTTTCTAATAACTACCGGTACTCCATAAGGTTTAATTAATGTGCTGGCAGTATTAGTTACAACAGGCTTGTTGTAATCGAAATAGATAGACGCTTTATTATTAATTCTACCACCTGCAGGAACATTGCTCTGCGGCAATAAACGGAAGTGTACAAATCCATTACTTCTAAAGTTATTCCTGTTACTATCAGGTAGATTAATTTTTAGGAATTCGAAGTAAATAATACTATCCTTCAAAGTAATATTGCATGGGTGCGAAGTAGCAACTACCTGTAATATATTGCTCTTTAATAATGGACTTAAAGTATCAGCCAGTACTATATTGAAAGCAGTATCATTACCTGTATTCTGGAAGTGAATGTTATAATCAATAAAGGTACCATTTACAACCTGTACCGGAGATAGTTCTGGTGTAGCATCTTTATAATTAGGATCGTAACTTGACACTACATTTTGATAAGTAGCATATGAAGCAACTGTATTAACAGAAGCTATAGAAGCCGTAGCAAAAATACTATCACCCAATACGGCAGTTGGCTTTACTGTAAAATATGCAAAGTAGTAATTATAATCGCCAGGGGTTAATACATTATTACTGGTAATTATTGTATTTCCAATTTGACTAATTACAGGCATACTACAACTATCGAATATTAAATGAGCGGTATCGTACACAATCTTTACTGTATCGTTTGCCAATACGCTACCTACATTTTCGTAAGAAACAAAGTATTGAATTTCCTGCCCTGGTTTTGCCCATAATAAAGGCATGATAAATACGGTAAGGCTATCATTTGTATTGATAGGTTGCAAAGCAATATCTGGAAGGATAAGGCTTGCTACATTATTATTAAAACTAAATGTATTGCTGGCAGGCACCGCTTTAAAACCAGCAGGTACAACGGTAGTTAAAATGTAAGTACCGGTATCGGTTAATGCCAGTGTATACTCTCCATTAGTGTTAGTTACAACACTTGTACCATTACTTGCATTTAACTGTACAAAAGGGCGGTAGTATTCATTGCCATCTTTCAACCCATTGCTGTTATTATCTGTAAATACTTTGCCGTGTACAATAGGGAATACTTGACATTGGTTAGCATTTGAAGTTGGATTACAGATTGTAAGATTTGACGGAGTTATTTGTGGAATCCAACCATACCCCCTTAATGGAAGTAATGGGTTAGGAATACAAGCAACATTTGTTCCTGTTACATCAATACTAAGAAGATAATTAGGTAAATGCGGTAAACAAGATAGGTGTAAATTTCCATTTACATAGAATCCTAAAGTGTCAATAATAACAGAAGATGTATCATCTGGTGCAAAATTTGGAACACTACTTATTTGATTATTACTACAATTAAATGTATTAAAACGATAATTTGAGAACCACGATGGAATAGAGGTGATATAATTGTTACTGCAATCAACCCAAGCACTACTCAAATTGAATTTTAATGATGAGGGCAATGAGTTTAATTTATTATTGCTTACTTTAAATTCATATAAATATGAACCAATATTAGGTAGGCTATCTATCAAATTGTTACTACAATCCAACCAATGCAATACTTTAAAATATTGTACTCCTTCAATACTCTTTATATTAAGGTTATTACAAATAATAGATTGTATGTTCAGTATCCCACTACAAGTAGTATCCATCCAATACAAATTATTGCTATCCTTATATAAACAGCTTGGTATTTGTCCTATTAAGTATTTAGCAAAATTGCTATCGGGGATGTTTACGTAATTATTATATACAGTACAATTGTTTGGATTGTAATTGGTATTACAAACAGGAGGTAGAGATGGTGAACCAAAGTGGCCACCAATAGAATTTGGAATACATTGTATGTTTGTACCCCTAACATCTAGATAACCTAATTGAGAAGGAAGCTGTGGCAAACAACTTAAATTAGCATTACCTCTTAGTGATAATTTAGTGTATACAGTATCATACATTGTCAGATTTATAAAATTGGTAATTCGATTGCTATCAGCATTTAAGTATGTTAAGTGAGGTGTTCCTGTTATATTCAATGAAGTCAACTTATTATTGCTACAATCTAAAGTATGTAGATTTGAAGGCATTGCAGGTATACCAGATAATTGATTATAACTGCAATTTAAAAAACCCAAACTATTTGGTAATTGTGGCAAACTAGCTAACTTATTATTTCTACAACTAAGATTAAACAAGTTTGTAGGTAAATTAAATAAATTATTAAATAAATTATTGTCACAATTAAGGGTATTTATTGAGTTAGGTAAATAATATAAACCCCTTATATAATTATAAGAACACGACAAAAAGGTTATAGAATCAGGTAGAGATATTAAATTATATAAAAAATTACTATCACAATAAAGTGTTTTCAAACTTTTAAAATAATGTATGCCAGTTAAATTTGAAATCTGTTTTTTAGACACATCTATGTTGGTTGTATTCAAAACTCCACTACAGGTAGTATCCATCCAATAATAATTACTACTGTCTTTAAATAAACAACTTGGAATTTTATTTATTAGATATTTAGCGAAATTACTATCTGGTATATTTACATAATTGTAATAAATAGTACAGTTATTTGGGTCGTAGCTATTACTACAAACTGGAATATTCGCCGGAATACATATAAATGGATAATTATAAAATGATGGTGGAATATTAGGCAAACAAGCAATATTGGTTCCATTTACATCTAATTTTTGTATATATGGTAGATGAGGTAGGCAAGTTAAATTTGAGTTTCCTGATAGAGAAAGAACTACTATACTTGATGAATCGAGATAACTAGCATCAAAAGAAACATTAGTAATTTTATTGCTATCGCAATACAAGTATCGTAAAACATTATATCCAGGGACAATTAAACTAGTAATAAGATTGTTTTTAAATTCAGCATAACCAATATTATAGTCAAAAACTGGAAGGGACGTCATTAAATTATTATTGCAAATTACAGAAGTCAACATGTATGAAAGCTTGGGTAAACTTGTAATCATGTTATTACTGCAATCTATGCCAAAATAATATGAGCTTTCTATTAATGGAAGTGTAACTAATTTATTATTTTTACAGGAAAGTGATAAAAGGTTTTGTAGTCTACTTAAATCAGGTAAGGAAACTAATTGGTTAGAATCACATGAGATATATCTTACATATTTTAAGAATTCTAACCCCTCAACACTTTTAATATTCATGTTGTTGCAATTAAGTGTACCACCCATATATAAAACATTATTACAGGTAGTATCCATCCAATATAAATTACTACTATCTTTATATAGACAGCTTGGAGCTTGGGAGATTAAGTATTTAGCAAAATTGCTATCGGGGATGTTTACGTAGTTAGTTACTCCATATACAGTACAACCGTTCGCGTTGTTGGCAATATTACAAACTGGGGTATTGGGCGTTACTTGTAAGTACGCATTAGGGAGTTTTGAAATACAAGGTACACTTGCTCCTGTAATATCTAAAGTTTGTAAACTATCGGGCAAAAGTGGCAAACAAAGTGTTTTAGTTCCATTGAGATTTAATGACATTAAAGTAGATGGTAGATTGGGCAATACAATTGTATTGGTATCTACATTTCTATTAGCATCTATAAAGGAAAGATTCTGCAAACCTGATGGCAAAGTCATGTAAGAAAAATCAGTTACTCCCCAGCAAGTATTGAGTTCAAATGTTTTAAGTCCGCCAGGTAGATTAGCTAATGGGCTATAATTCATTAATGCATCAACTTTAAAGGTTTCCATAGTATTGGGAAAACTGTTGCCATTTATCCATGGATTATAACTTCTTGTGCCACTGAAAGTAAAGTTTTTAAATACCGGAGGGAATGTAACATTGGTTCCTATAAACTGGCCACAACCTATAACGGTAAAGTTGATAAGAGAATCCGGTAACTTGCTGGTATTAAATACTACACTATTTAAACCTCCAAATTGTAATGTTTTAATGCTATTGGGTAACACATTATTGTCTATAACTGCAGTAGAGACAAGCAGCATAGGCTCGATATATAAGAACTTAAGGTTCTTAAAATATTGTAACCCTTGAAAGTGAATAGTATCCACGCGACTACCTCCTAAGATATTATAATAGGTAGTAAGACTATCGGTTTGTACTATTTTACTATTAGTAGTATCCATCTGGCCACCAACATTAAAGGCTGCTGGATAGGTACTCATTAAAAATGCCCTAAAGTTAGCATCAGGGATATTTACGTATTGCGCTCTGGCGTAACCAAAGATTAAAAGGCAAGTTAGGAAGAGTGTAGTTAGTTTTTTCATATCTAATAAAGCTTAAAAATATTAAAAATTTATGATTAATAGCATTAAAACAGTTGTTTCTTTAATATACTACGCTTGTTTAAAAGCAAAAGGTTGGGTAGAGGGGAAATATTTTTAGCTTTTGTACCAAAAATTCAAAAAAACAAACTTAAAACCCAATATCATCGACTTAAAGTTATAGTTAGCTAACTATTATCTCCAACATATCAACTTAAAGTTATAGTTAGCTAACTATTATCTCAAACATATCAACCTAAAGTTTAAGTTAGCTAACTATTGTCTCAAACATATCAACCTAAAGTTATAGTTAGCTAACTATTGTCTCAAACATATCAACCTAAAGTTATAGTTAGCTAACTATTATCTCCAACATATCAACTTAAAGTTATAGTTAGCTAACTATTATCCAAAACATATCAACCTAAAGTTATAGTTAGCTAACTATTATCCAAAACACATCAACTTAAAGTTTAAGTTAGTGATATTGAAAATTTAACCAGTAATATTTCAGTACAATATGGAAAGTTCATAGCCGTAACGGCTACATGTGGAACTATTAAATGTACAATTATTAGTGTAATATGGTGATTTAATACTTTCAAATCCACAATTGATAATCCCTGTAGTTGATATGGAACTATAAAAGCTAGATTTTATACTCCAAATTGTTTGCCGGAAACTCCTATAGCAGTATATATAGCTAGGAAATGGAGAATTATTAGTTTTTAGGGGATAATTATAAGTCATATACCAACAATTATAGCAGGTGTTGGGGGAATACTTTGAAAGATTGGAGCTGAACTGCTAAAGTTTGGAGGTGATATTACAAATATATCAACCAATCTCCGCAATATATGTAGGAATGTTTGAATTATTTCCTTCAATATTTCAGAGATAGACCAATATATTTTAAATAATCCCCCTACGATTTGCGATATGGTAGCCAATATTGCTTAGATATCCCCGTATGGGACTATTAAATCCCCATATTATTCAGCGTTATATTTTCTAAACCCTATAAACTTTGGTTAGAACCTATTGAGTTATATATTTCTATTTAAATATTTAAGCTGCCAAATTATTGTAATCTCTTAAAAATTAGTAGTAAGCGAGGCCGTAAAGCCATAAGAAGCTGCTACATAGCGGCAAACACCCCCGAGACATAACAGGCCTGCCTTCTGACGACCAAAAGACAAACTAAAACGGGAGGCATTCTTTGCTATACTTCCTCCAACATTAAAGTAATGAACGGAGCCATTGATACCTGTAGATTCGCCATAATAAGGAACGCCCTCTGTGCCATAGTTCCATAAATCGCTTAGATAAAAACTATATGAGGGAGCAAAAGAAAATTCAGCTACCCCGGCAGCCCAGTTACCGCCATCGTCCTTTGTGGATAGATGTTCCAATACCAGACGAACCGATTTTTTCTTAGCATATTTATATACGTTACTTACGGCAAAGATGCTACAATTAACATCGGGAGCTGGGTTTTGCAATACCGCTTTGTTATAAAAAATGTTCTGATAAGTAAGAATGGTTTCCAGTTTCTTACTCCACTTTTTCTTTAGCTCGATATTACCATCGTGATAATATTTTTTAGTACCTGCACTGAATAAGTTATCTACACTATTTAAGGCACCGAAGTAGGAATAATTTACGGTAAGTTTCATACCATATTTTCCGCCAAGTGGAGTACCTTCTTTAAAGTTGTAAAAGACATCGGTTTGTATACCCGACTCGTTTAGCGGCTGGGTACTATACACATAAATACTACTGGTAAGGTAATCCTGCTGTTTGCTTAGGGAAGGCAGATAATTTATCATCAACTGATTTGCGTATGCCGATACTACTTCTCTTTCGCTTCTATAATCCATATTAGCAAGGGCTCTTGCTGTAATATTGATACCGAGGTTATTTTTTGAATAACTTGTATTAATCAACAATGCTTTACCAGTACTAAAATCATCTTTATTTAAAGTATGCGGATCGGAACCTTTGGTTACATATTCCACGCCTAAAGTAAAGCCTGACACATCGAGATTTAATCTTCTGGAATAAGCTTCAACTGTTTGAGGAAAGCCAATAACAGGTCCGGTATAATCGCCTTGAAAGCGGCTTACATAGCTACCGCCAAGGGTAAGAGAAACGGGATGTGCAGCATCTTTTTTATTTAACCAATCGGAACAATCTACTTCTATATCAGCACCTCTTACAGTAGAATGGGAATAATCAAAAATATTGCGTGTTCTACCCGTTAATGCTTTGATTTTAAGGAAGTTGGCTGGCTGAACAAAAATATTTACGCCTTCCAGTGCATTGTTTATTCCTATCGGTCGGTTTTCCCATGAACGTAAGACTAAACCATTTCCAAATTGTTCGTAAAAGTCGCCTACTTGCACTGCGTAATTTTTCTCGATATACTTAAAGTATCTGTTTACTATTTTACTATCGTTTACTGCATTTGCACTGTTGGTACTAAAATAGTTCTGAACAGAAGGAAGATAGCTTTCGTACTGCATTCCTGCTACGAATTTTCCGTAGGTATAATCTATTTTAAGAAAATTATTGGATCCTATATTATTGGGCGGGGCAACCGCATTACTAACGCCATCGTCTTTATATAATTGAGAATAGCTTTCAAAGCTACCGCTAATATGTCCTTTGGAAAGACTTTCTACTGTTTGTGCATTTACAGCGTTCAGTAATAATATGCTGCATGTTAGTCCTATAATTTTCTTCATTATTATAATTCGTATAGTTTAAGAATAGGTAGTTTATAAAGATTTAATTTTCTCGAATAATTCGTCTTCACCTCCGGCTATATACCCTGTATGCTGATACACTACTTTGTTGTTTTTGATAACAATAACGTGGGGTACATCGTTTACTTCGAAAGCTCTTTTAAGGTCGCTGTTTACATCCTGATAAACATCGAACTTCCATCCTTTACCAGTTACAAAAGGTTTTACACGATTTGCAGTGCGAGCATCATCGATAGAAATTGCTATGAATTTGAAAGGTTTAGCTGCTTGTTTTTCGGCATAAACATCGTTTATATTATCTAATTCTGTTACACAAGGAATGCACCAGGTTGCAAAAAAAGAAACAATAACAATGGTGTCTTTAGCATCATCTGTAATAGCGGAGAAATTAACTTCTTTTCCTTTTTTTACTGATTTGATCTTAACTGAAGGTAAATTGTTTTGTGCAATAGTGATTTCTGATACAAAAATCATTGCAATCAA
>CAIVPM010000047.1 GCA_903907815.1 uncultured Chitinophagaceae bacterium
TAAAATACGTTATTGTAGGATAGGTAGACACATATCTATGTTAAGCTATTTAAATTAGATTATACAACTAAAAATATAAATATGTATTTATGAAAAAAAATGATTCTAGTGTAGTCTTTGGAATTGTTGGAATACTGATTTTAGCATATTTGGTTTATTTATTTGAAGAAAAAAAACACATTGTGTAGCGCTATTAATCTTTTCATTATTAATATTCCATTCTACATCATTTTCTTAATATTTCTATTCTGTATACCGGCAAAAAAAGGGACTAAGTGACTTCGCTAAACAACGGATTGCATGTGAAAAACACCTGCAAAGGCGGAAGTATTTTGAAAGATAATCTTAGTAAAAGCTAGTCTAAAGTTTCAATTTCTAATAATGTTGACCTATTTTGAAAACCAAGATTCATTGTCCTTTTGTAAAAAGATTTTTGAATTATTCCCTTTGAAAAATCAATCTGTTGCATTGTTTTTTCTGCTATTTCAAGGTTTGCTTTATTCATCTCTTCAATGGCTTGAGGGTTAGAATTTGTTGCTTTAGTAACATAGCTAATTACAGATTCTTTTAAAACATTTGCATCAATTATTTTATTTGTTTCAATTGTGCAAACAGTTTTTTTTGTATCGAGTTGTGTTAACTGAACTTTTTCTACAGCATCAAAAGATTGCCCACCAAAAGGATTTGGAAACTTTATATTATTAGTCTTAATTAAGTTTAATTTATAATTAAAACCAAATGAAAAATTATAGAATTTAATTTGTTTAAGTATAGCAATTTCTAAACCTTGCTTTGAAGCTATAAGTTGTTTTGCTGATTTGTATTGTGCATTCATTGTCGGATTTGAAGCACTACCAGCAATAAGTTCATCAACAGCTTTATTTGCTATTACCTTAACTTCATCAGCATTGATAAGTTCTACAAATCTTCCAACATCAGAAAGTTTGATAAGCAATTTTATATTTATCAATTTTCCTACAATTTGATTTTCTAAAACTGGTTCGTTGTCTGCCAATTTAAAATTTGTGTATGTCCACTCTACTTTATAACCACTATCCGATACTTCTTTTACAATAAATTTTGCGTCAAAAGTTGATAAATAATTTACAACCTTTCCTTTGTTTATGTCTGTTGTTGTGCTTTTAATTATTACAGAATGAGTCTCGTTGTTTTTCCAATGTGGTGTTACATTTACAGAACTTTCGGTTTGTCCAAAAGAAGTTATTGTCCAAATTAAAGCTGTTACAAAAAGTCCAAGTGATTTGAAAGTCATATTCTATGTTTGATATTTATAGTGTAAAAAATGAATCTAAACGTTTAATAGATGCAAGTAAATAACCTATTTGTTAGTATCTTGTAAACCTTATCATGCATCTGTTTAACTAACAAATATAATAATTTAATTTCTCTTTCGCAGAAGTGCTTCACCCTATGCACAACAATGAAATGTATTCCTTTTCATTATCCATTCTACATCATTTTCTTAATATTCCTATTCTGTATACCGGCAAAAAACAGGATCATACAACTTGCTCCTATAAAAGCACAAAGCATATCGGATTGTGTATCCCAGTTATCTCCCTGTGTGCCCAGAAAAGCTTCAGAAGATTGTCCAGATGTAATTGCTACAAACCATTCCAGCAATTCGTACATGGCACTAATAGCGCCACAAACAGCAATGGTTAAAAATGTAATCCATCCGCTTTTTAATACCACTTGTTTGCGTATAAAAATTTCTCTTATAATCATAGCAGGCACAAAGCCTTGTGCAAAGTGTCCTACTTTATCATAGTCGTTTCGGGCAAGATGAAGCATATCTTTTATCCAGTTAAAAAGTGGAACTTCTGCATAGGTATAATGCCCTCCCACAAATAGAATATAACAATGCATGAGTATCATTATGTATGTGAGATAAGTAAACCGGAACTTTCGGAAACTAAAGACAAGGATTACAAAACCAATAATAGCAGGAAACACTTCGAGTATCCAGGTAAAGTAGTCGTGAGGGTTTATTGCAGAAAGTATCAATCCAAGAAAGAATGCTACAATCAGTATGCTGTATTTATTCATGTATCAAATGTATAAAAAGATGTTGATAGGTATATTTCTTAGTCTAATATAAAAAACAGACTACCCCTTAACATAGCATCAATGGTCGAGTAGGCAAGGGCATTTCAGCCCAAGCCTCTCACAGAACCGTGCTTGATAGTCTCCCATCACACGGCTCTTGACATACAAATCAAAATCGTGTATTAAAATACTGACCAGTGATAAAACATAGTTGGATGTGAA
>CAIVPM010000048.1 GCA_903907815.1 uncultured Chitinophagaceae bacterium
GTAATTATTAATATAAAATTTACAATTTTAGGTTCCAATATTTCGTTCCAATAACTAGGTAATTCTATCAAAATGAAACAACTTTCCTTTTTTTTAAGAGATATTGTCTCTTTCCTATCTTCATCCGCAAGGTTGAGGAGGGTACTATTTATAGGATGTCTACTATTAACTTTTGTTTCTTCAAATGCATCAAAAGCTTTTTATAATCCAATTGTAGCTGCCATTTCTGGTATAAACAGAATATGTGTAGGAAGTACAGCTACTTTAACAGACGCAACAGCTGGAGGAGTATGGAAAAGTTATAATACCAGTATTGCCGCAATAGATCAGAATGGGGTAGTTACCGGTGTTACTATGGGGTCTGTATCTATTGGGTATACCGTAACAGCAATTGACAATACTTCTACTACTGTATTTTATTCATTAACCATTACTGCTCCTACATCTTTTAATTGTGAAGTAGGTTATGATAGTCTACACTTTACTGGTTTACCAAGCTGTGATACTACTATTTGTGAAGGCACTAAATTGTGGTTAAGTGTAAACCCTAATGGAATTACTCCTATATCTACCTGGACAGGGCCTAATGGTTTTTCTGCAACTTCTATTAACTCAAATAACGATGTATTTATAACGAATAATGTTACTCCTTCAACTGCAGGTGTTTATACAGTTACATATACTATACCGGGTTGTGTTTCCACAAAGTCGATTAATATTCATACAAAATCTGTAACACAGGTAGCTCCTGTTACCGGAACAACAAATGTATGTGCAGGGAGTACAACACAATTATCAGATTCAACAACTGGGGGTGTATGGACAACTTCTAATAATGCTATTGCAACCGTTTCTTCTGCAGGAGTAGTAACAGGAGTGGCAGGTGGTACAACTACTATAACGTATACCTATACAAATGTAAATGCCTGTAGTGTAGCACAAACAGCTTTGGTTACAGTTTCAACTCCTGTTGTTTTAACTTGTGAAGGAAGCACCGGTGCTCAATACACTATTGGTGGATTAACCAATTGTACTATAAATGGCTGCCTTGGACAAAATCTTTGGTTGAGTGTTAATCCTAATAACTTAACTAATGGAGCTGCAGTCTGGACAGGTCCTAATGGGTTTTCTTCTGCCTCCTTAAATTCAGGTAATGATTTATTAGTAACTAGCGCGTTAACAAATGCACAGGCTGGGGTATATACAGCAACTTATACTCAAGGTGTTTGTACATCTGTTGCCAATATTACCGTTATTGCTAATGCCGTTCCAGTTGTAGCACCTATTACTGGAAATAATAATATCTGTATGGGAGGTGGTACTACTCAGTTAACTGATACTACTGCCGGTGGAGTATGGAAATCCACTAATACCAGTTATGCTACCATTTCATCAACAGGTCTTGTTACTGGAATATTGTCTGCAAATATTTACATGAATTATACCGTTACAAATACTGCTGGATGTTCTACTGTTCAACAGTTTTTAGTATCTATAAATTCCCCTTTTGTATTTACTTGTGAAGGAAGTGTTGATAATCATAGCTATCCTACTTTGCCGAACTGCACTATGACTGTTTGTCAGGGTAGTCCTCTTTGGTTAAGTGTTAATCCTAATTTTACTAACCCTCCAGGGGCAGTTTGGACAGGACCAAATGGTTTTAATTCTCCTTCTATTAATGCTAATAATGATGTATTAATTTCTTCTGCCATTACTCCTGCTCAGGCCGGCGTTTATACAGCAACTTATACAGGTACTTGTGTTTCTACAGGAACTATTACTGTTATCGTTAATCCAACTCCAGTTTTGGATACTATTGTTGGCTATGCAACGGTATGTAAAGGTGGAATGATACAACTTACTAATACTACTCCGGGTGGTGCATGGACATCTTCTAATACGAATACTGTAACAATTAATTCAGGTGGTATTGCAAGTGGTGTCGTGAATGGCAATTCGAATATTACTTATACTGTTAGCACTGCCAGTGGATGTTCTGCTAAAGTTTCCAAACTTATTACAGTTACTACCAGTACACAAACCAATCCTTTGGTTAGTGGGCCAGGAAGTGTATGTGTAGGAAGTTCTGCTAACCTTACCACTACTGTTCAGAATGGTGTTTGGAGTTCTTCCAATACCGCTCTTGCAACCATTACTAATACAGGAACAGTTTCGGTAATAGCTCCAGGATATGTATATATAATGTATAATCTTACCAATACAAATGGTTGCAATTTCACTGTATTTAAAACAATAAATACATTAACCAAATCTACCTCTACAAATACGGTAAATATATGTGCTGGCTCAAGCTATACTTTTAATGGAACTAGTTATAATACTTCTGGAACCTATACAGCACACTTAACCAATAGTGTAGGTTGCGATAGTACAGCTACATTAATATTGACAGTATATTCTCCTGCTGTTCTAGATTCAATAGCAGGTATTTCAAGTGTTTGTATTGGTGGTACAATTCAGTTAACCAATTCAACTACCGGCGGTACCTGGACTTCCTCTAATAACTATATCGGACATGTAAGTTCTAATGGTTTATTTACAGCTAATGCGAACGGTACTACAACTATAACATATACTTATACAAATCCGGGTGGTTGTATATCCTTAATTACTAAAATAATAACCGTTAACAACCTTCCTTATACCGGACCAATCATAGGTTCTAATACAGTTTGTACTGGAAATAATGATACATTAATTGCAGCAGGATCAGGTATCTGGACAACAACAAATTCTTCCATTGCATCTAATGTAAATGGTATTCTCACCGGATTAAAAGCTGGTATAGATACTGTAATTTACACTCTTACAAATAGTTTTGGTTGTACCCGTGTTACTACTGCTACTATAACAGTTTTAGACAATCCAATTAACTTAGATACTATAGTCGGAAACTCAATTGTATGCGTGGGGAGTACGATACAATTATCTAACTCAACTCCAGGTGGAATCTGGTCTTCTTTTGACCATTATGTAGCCACTATTTCTTCGGGTGGATTAGTGACTGGAAATGCTTATGGCAACTCGACAATAACCTATTTTGTCTCCAATGCAAATGGCTGTTATAACAGTATTACAAAAGTAGTTTCAACGGTTAATAATCCTTTTACTGGTACTATAGTTGGTTCTAAAATTGTATGTACTTCCAATAATGATACTTTAAGAGCTGCAGGTGCTGGTATATGGACATCTTCTAATCCATCAATAGCAACAGTTAATAATGGTATTGTATCAGGTTTAACTGCAGGTACAGATACTATTATTTATGTACTTACAAACTCTTACGGTTGTGTTACAACTACTACCGCTCCTATTACAGTTTTATCAAATCCTATTTTGTTAGATACTATTGTTGGCGCAGGTTTTGTTTGTGTAGGTAGTACTATTCAATTGTCTAATTTAATCACAGGAGGTACATGGTCTTCTTTAAGTAATTATACCAGTACTATTTCGCAGACTGGTATGCTGACTGGTAATAATAATGGAAATAATACTATTACCTATTTTGTTTCAAATAATAATGGATGTTATGCAAAAACATCAAAAGTAATAACATCAATTAATCTACCTTTTGCAGGTACAATAACAGGTGCTGGTTTATTGTGCAATGGCAATACAATAACTTTAAAGGCATCCGTATCTAATGGTACATGGTCTTCAACAAATAACAATATTACTACCGTTAGTAGCAGTGGTGTTGTAACTGGTATTAGTGGAGGAACAGATAGTATTATTTATAAAGTAACTAACTCTTATGGTTGTGTTTCTACTTTGTATAAAAGCATGACAGATGCATCCACTAGTTCAATAACTACTGCTGGTATTTGTTCAGGTTCATCCTATACATTTAATGGCACAAATTATAATACTGCAGGAACTTATATAGCTCATTTAACCAACAATGCAGGATGTGATAGTGTAGCGACTTTAGTGTTAACTGTAAAAGCAAGCAGTGCTTCTACTACAAATGCAAGTATATGTTCTGGCAACAATTATACTTTCAACGGAATATCTTATAGCGCTGCAGGAACTTTCACGTATCATACTACTAATGCAACAGGTTGCGATAGTATAGCAACATTAAATCTAACAATAAAAAATCCAAGTACATCTACTACAACCATTACAGCTTGTAGTTCTTACTCTTGGAATGGCTCAACTTATACAACCAGTGGAAATTATACTTATAAAACTACCAATAATGCGGGTTGTGATAGTATTGCTACTTTAAATTTGACCATCAATAATGGAACCACTTCTACTACTAATGTAAGTATTTGTGCAGGATCTTCTTATACTTTTAATGGACAGGCTTCTACTACTTCTGGTACTTATCTGGCATTCCTAACTAACAGTTTAGGATGTGATTCTATTGCCACATTGAACTTAACAGTTAATCAGCAAACTTCCTCTACTACCAATGCAAGTATTTGTAATGGTTCTTCTTACACATTCAATGGCCAGACTTATACAACTGCTGGTACTTATCTATCTTTCCTTACAAATAGTGTAGGATGCGATAGTATAGCTACTTTAGTATTAACATTAAATATGCCAACATCTTCCAGTACAAATGTTACTGCATGTAGCACTTATACCTGGAATGCTACAGCCTACACTACAAGTGGGACTTATACTTACAATACAACAAATGCAAAAGGATGTGATAGTATTGCTACACTTAACTTAATTATTAGTAATGGAACTTCTTCTACTACCAATATAAGTATCTGTAATGGCTCGTCATATACTTTTAATGGGCAAACTTTTACTACAGCAGGAACTTATCTTGCATTCTTAACCAACAGTGCTGGTTGTGATAGTGTAGCTACTTTAAATTTGAAAATTAATCAGCTAACCACTTCGGTAACTAACATTACAAATTGTAATTCTTTTATTTGGAATGGCACAGTTTACAGCACTAGTGGAACCTATACATTCCATACAAATAATGCAGTGGGTTGCGACAGTATTGCTACATTAAATTTAATTATAAATAAAGGAACTTCTTCTACTACCAATGTAAGTATTTGTAATGGTTCTTCTTATACTTTCAATGGTCATACATACAACAATCAAGGAACATATACTGCTAAACTTACAAATAGTGTAGGTTGTGATAGTATAGCTACTTTAAACCTTATCGTTACCAATGTAGGTCAACCAACTATTCAACCAATCAGTGGCATTTCATCAGTTTGTCCTGGCGATTCAACTATTCTAACAGATCTAACTCCTGGTGGAATTTGGAGTATAGACAGTACTTCTATAGCAACAATTGATAGTATTACTGGACTGGTTAAAGGGCTTATTCAAGGTGCTGCTGTAGTGAGCTATACTTTAGGTGCTGTGGGATCTGATTGTAGCGCTACTGTTTATGTTCCCCTTACTATAAATTGTAATGAAGTTGAATCAGGTAGTACAGGTGGACTGGAAAGTAAAGGACTTGGAAATGCTGTTGCAAAAAGGGTTTACAATGCAGCATTGTCCAACACAGATAATAAAATTGATTACAATAAAATTTCTCCTGTAAAAACAAGTAACATTATTCAGGTAATGGGTACAATTACTCCTGGAACATTAACCTTGTCAGATTTAATGCCTGCTAAGGAGTCAATAGGTTGTGGATACAAGAGCTACGATATGTCTTCACATGTAACAGATCTTACTGGATTTACCAATGCAGAGTCAGTTCAGACATTTGATTACGTAGTTAAGAATGCAACTCAATCGGTAACATTCCTTACCAGAACATATGATAATATATATGCTCACACTAAACCTGTATGTGATAGATTGAAGGAAGCTAAATTGCTGGATGTTAAGCAAGTA
>CAIVPM010000049.1 GCA_903907815.1 uncultured Chitinophagaceae bacterium
ATTAAAGTCTAAAATAATGATAGCAGCAAATAAAGCAGCCTTAATAACTTTGAGAGATTTAGCTGAATTGAACCAAAAGGTTGCGTAACATCAGTTATTGATTTAGACTATTAAAATATTGATTTAGATTATTAACTTATTGATTTAGATTACTTTTTTTGAAATTAGACTATTAAAATATTGATTTAGATTATTAAATTATTGACTTAGACTAACAAACTATTGACGTTACTCATAAATTATTGAAGTTGCGCATAAATTATTAACGAAGACTATCAATTTAATAATAAGACCTTTTATTAAATTGGCGATGTATTTAGAATAAGCTTTTGTATTTATAGATAATGTGCTGATAGCTAATAAATATAAATGAATACAAGGAGATGGGAGCCTGCTGATTTATCTGCGGGCTCTTTTGTGGGGTTTAGGGAATGCAGGAGTTAAATGCTTAGGAAGCTTAGACCCTATAGTCAATTTTCATTTTAAGTTGTTTTATGATTGAAAGCTGAGGGGAAAATGAGAATGCGGGAAAGGAACCTATAAAAAATGATTGGTTTGAAAACTTTAGATAAATTTGCTTTTCTATTGATGATTATCAATGATCAAACCTTACAGAATGAAACAGTTTTTAGTCTTATCTGGTTTTTTAATCTTAGTATTTCTTGCCTGCACTAAATCAGGATCAGATGCTCATTGCTGGCAAATAATCGACTATAATGGTAATAATCTGGAAATGATCTGCAATAAAACAGAGACTGAACTAGTAAATGGGGTAAAGAATGGTGATTTTGGCTATTTACCTGTCAATACAAATTTTACCAACTGTAATTATTTTAGGGCTGAAGGGCCCAAGAACTGTTATATGATAGCAGGTGCTTTTAGAAAGGATTTATACGCCGATGAGGCAAGACTATATGGACAATGTTTTTGTAATAATGCAACTGTTACGCAGGTGGATAGCAATTATTGTAAGTTTTGGTACACCCGTGAAACCATTACTGTAAAGCGAAATATGAATACTTATATTAATGGCATTCATTCGCAATACTATTGTGCCGATACTTTAAAAACAATCTATCAGAGCCGCAAGATAGTATTGAAAGACGATGCCGATTCCTTGATTGTCATCAGCTTCAGCAACGATGGCATGCACTGGTAGTATCTGTTTTCCTCTTTATTATTATTTATTGATGCTTTTAGATTATAAACTAGAGCAAAATAAAATGTATATAGTGACTGAACATATGAGATTTTTGCCTGAAGGTATATAACAACTGACTGAGCATTTATAACATTTGCCTGAAGATATATAACGAGCGCCTGAGGATATATAACAACTGCTTGAACAAATGAGATAGATACTGAAGGGGGATCGATGTATTTTGGTCGAGTAGGCAAGGGCATTTCAGCCCAAGCCTCTCACAGAACCGTGCTTGATAGTCTCCCATCACACGGCTCTTGACATACAAATCAAAATCGTGTATTAAAATACTGACCAGTGATAA
>CAIVPM010000050.1 GCA_903907815.1 uncultured Chitinophagaceae bacterium
AAAAAAATACTGTCTTTGATGATGATAAAAACACTTGATAGATTGAATGGAGAAGGATTGGAAATCCTTAGTGAGAAGGCAAGGGATTGCAAATCCGTCGAAGCGATACGTTGCATATCCAGCGGCTCTGGTTTAGGGTGAGATATAGGTTATTATATTATGAGAAAAATAATCATATTTTTTACCTTAATATCATCCCTATTTACTATTCACTGTTCTGCTCAAGTTCCTGAATTATGGGGAATAACAGTTGGAGGTAGCTTGGGTGGTGGTGTAATATTTAAAATAAATGGAGACGGTTCTGGATTTTCTAATCCTTCTATTTTCCCTTTAACAATTGGACAACCTACATATAATGGATTATCAATGTTTAATAATAACGGAAAACTTTATGCGACAAGTGAAGCAGGTGGAATAAACGGCATTGGTACCATTATATGTTTCGATACGTTAACAAATATCATTTCTGCTGTTCATTATTTTTCTTATACTGACAGTGTTGGTGTCCATCCAAACTCGAATCTTTTACTTGCAAATGACAATAAATTTTATGGAACAACTGAACAAGGAGGTTTGACAGATACTGGCGGTATATATAGTTTTGACTATATTAATAATATTTATGCCGATATTCATAATTTTACTGATACCGAAGGTAGATGTGATAATAATCTTATGCAAGCTACTAATGGGATAATTTATGGAACCACTTCTTATACCAATATTACAGGTGAATATGGTGTTCTTTTTAGTTGCAATCCAGTAAATTTGTTGTATTCCAATTTATACTATTTTGATAATACAGTAATTAATAATGGGAGTTCTTCACATACACTAGTACAGGCAACTAATGGGTTATTATTTGGTTTATCGGAAGGAAATGGTAATGTAAATCATGGTCGCATATACAGTTATAACATTACAACAAACACCTGTAACCTAGATTTATATAATTTTGCTAATTCAACATTAGGAAGAAACCCATGTGGAAAATTATTACAAGCCACGAATGGATTATTTTATGGAATGACATCAGAAGGAGGAGCAAATAGTATTGGTGTTATTTATAGCTTTAATCCTATTGATTCAGTTTATACAAAACTTTATGATTTTAATACCCCAACAGGCGGTTTTCCTAATGGAAGTTTTATACAGGCAAGCGATGGTAAATTATACGCAACAACAGTTGTTGGTGGAATTAATAATGCCGGTGTAGTTTTTAGATTTGATATAATAACAAATATCTACACAGATATTCATGATTTTGATTTTACCGATGGGGAACATCCACCAGGAGACCTTATAGAAGTAAAATGTATTTCTCACTTACTTACAAGTAGCAATACTAATATTTGTCAAGGGAGTACCACCGTTCTACATGCTAATGGTGCTACTTCTTTCGCATGGCAACCTGGTAATTTTACAGATACGATTATTACGGTTTCGCCTACTATTACTACTTCCTACTTAGTAACAGGAATACTTGGCGGCTGTAGTAAAACAGATACTATTATAGTTACAGTAAATTCTAATCCTACTACAGTTATTACAGGTGATAGTATATTTTGTTCTGGAAGTAATTTAGCTCTTAGTACAAGTTCTTTTGCTTCTTATAATTGGAGTACAGGCTCTACCACTCAAAATATTACAGTTGATTCGGCAAATACATATATTGTTACTGTAACGGATGGAAATGGATGTACCGCCACCGCTTCGCGGGTCGTAACAGTGAACGTAACCCCTACTGCTGTATTTACTGCAAATGATACAATAGGCTGCTCTCCTTTGAGTGTTGATTTTATTAATTCAAGCAGTAATGCAACCTCTTATGAATGGCATTTTGGTACTAATGATTCAAGTAGTGTAACAAATCCTATTTATGATTATACGACTTCTGGAAATTATACCATTACCTTGATTGCTTATGGTGCAGGTGGTTGTAGTGATACGATGATTCGCTCCAATTATATTACTATTATTAGCCTTCCCACTATAACGAGTTCTTTTACTGCTTCGCCTTTATCTGGCTGCAATCCTTTAATAGTTACTTTCAATAATACCAGTACCAATGGCATTACTTACCTTTGGAATTTTGGGGATAATAATACAGATACAGTAAATAGTCCTACACATATTTACGATTCATCAGGAATATTTACAGTAAAACTATTAACCATAGACAGTGCCTATTGTGGCGTGGTTACTGATACTTCGACCACTACCATTACTGTTAATCCTCAAGCCCACGCTTTGTTTTATGCAGATTCATTAACTGGTTGTTCTCCATTATTAGTAAATTTTATTAATGGAAGTAGTAATGCTACTTCTTATTATTGGGATTTAGGGAATAATAATCATAGCACGGTTACGAATCCTTCTTTTATTTATGATAGTTCGGGTATCTATACCATTACCTTGATTGCATACAGTACAGGTGGTTGTAATGATACTATGGTTCAAAGTAATTATATTACTATTCTTGGGCTGCCAACTGTAACAAGTTCTTTTGTTGCGGATACTTTATCGGGCTGCAATCCTATTACAATTAATTTTATAAATAATAGTATTAACGGAATTACTTATCTATGGGATTTTGGGGATAGCATTACGGCTACTACCATTAATGCTACTCATGTTTATAATGATTCAGGGACTTTTACCATTACTTTGATTGCTACAAATAATTCGCCTTGTGGAGTTGTGAAAGATACTTTTATTCAACAAAGTTTGATAAGGGTTGATGAGCCGATAAAAGTAACCAGTGATTTCTCGGCAGAGCCTCTTACGGGTTGTTCTCCTTTGGTTGTGAACTTCACGAATAGCAGCATTAATGGGGCTTCTTATTATTGGTTTTTTGGGGATGGTGGATTTGATTCTATAAAGAATCCGATACATATTTTTGATAGCGGAAGTTATCATGTTTATTTGATTGCTTATAATAATACTAATCGTTGTATTAATGCTCCTGATAGCGCGGGTTTATTGATTACTGTTGAGAATTGCGAACTTTCTATTCCTAATACTTTTACTCCTAACGGTGATGGGAAGAATGATTTTTTTGATATTATTGCTGATGGTTATACTAAATTCCATCTTATTATTTTTGATAGATGGGGATTGAAGATTTTTGAAAGTTCTAATGTAGCGAATCAATGGAATGGGAAGGTGAATAACACGGGTGGAGACTGTGCTGATGGGACTTATTATTATATTTTTACTGCTAATGATTTGACTGGAAAGGCTTTGTCATTGAAGGGTTTTATTACTTTGATTCGGTAAGGTAGTTGACCAAGCATCCTGACAGCTGCCCCCTGCTGCTGTAAGGTTGCCTGTTATTAATATTTTCACAGGAATGAAACCTTACGGCAGCAGGGGGCAGCCGTCAGGATTCATCCCACAAGTTTTGGAAGATATATAACCAACAAATTTGCAGTCAAAGATGAGAATGGAATGGA
>CAIVPM010000051.1 GCA_903907815.1 uncultured Chitinophagaceae bacterium
TAGTCTATCTAACTGTAAAAAACTAACCGGCAAGTTACTAAATGCTAGAAATTACAATTACTGATAAATAACTTCATCCTACTTACTAAAGGTCTTAAACGCTCCTACGCTCCCCATCCTTCTCTATCCAGACTTCTATAATGAATGGCTTCTGCAAGATGCTCGGGCTTTATCTTTTCACTTCCTGCAAGATCGGCAATGGTGCGGCTTACTTTCAGTATACGGTCGTAGGCTCGTGCCGATAAATTCAATCTTTCCATAGCCTTTTTCAAGAGCAATTCTCCTACCTGATCTATCTGGCAAACTGCTCTTAATATCTTGGTAGTAATTTGTGCATTGGCATATATTCCTATCTCATCCTTATATCTTTCCGATTGAATGTTCCTCGCTTTTATTACCCGTTCTCTTATCGTATCGGAATTTTCTCCCATCTTGGCATTATTCAGTTCGCTGAAAGCAACAGGGGTAACTTCTACATGCAAATCAATACGATCGAGTAGAGGACCGGAAATTTTATTCAGGTACTTCTGTACGGCGCCTGGCGGACAGGTACACTCCCGTTCGGGATGGTTGAAATACCCACATGGACAAGGATTCATGGAGGCTATCAACATGAAGTTGGCAGGAAATTCCAAAGCCATCTTGGCCCTGCTGATAGTTACTTTTCTTTCCTCCATTGGCTGACGCATTACTTCGAGTACCGATCGTTTAAATTCGGGTAACTCGTCCAGAAATAATACGCCATTATGTGCTAAAGAAATTTCTCCCGGTTGTGGTATGCCCCCACCTCCTACAAGTGCAGCATCGGAAACAGTATGGTGCGGACTTCTGAAAGGTCTCTTGGAAATAAGCGTAGAATTCTCGGGTAGTTTTCCTGCTACACTATGTATCTTGGTAGTTTCCAAAGCTTCCTGTAAAGAAAGGGGAGGCAGTATGGTAGGCAAACGTTTTGCCAGCATTGTTTTACCAGCTCCCGGCGGTCCTATCAGTATGGCATTATGCCCACCTGCTGCTGCTATCTCGAGGGCTCTTTTAATATTCTCCTGCCCTTTTACTTCATTAAAATCTACATCAAAAATGGTTTGATTATTAAAGAACTCTTCCCTGGCATTTACATCTTCGGGCTGTAAGGTAGTTTCGTCTTTTAAAAACTCAATTACTTCTTTTATATGCGATACACCATATACTTTCAGGTTGTTGACCATGCCTGCTTCACGGGCATTTACCTTGGGTACTATCAATCCTTTAAATCCATCTCTTCTTGCCTGTATAGCAATGGGCAACGCTCCTTTTATAGATTGTACAGCACCATCCAAGCTAAGTTCGCCCATGATTACATAGTCTTTTAAATCCTCGAAGTTCTCCAGTTGTTCCGATGCTCCAAGAACACCCAGTGCAATGGGTAAATCGAAGGACGAACCACTCTTCTTTATATCGGCAGGAGCCATGTTTACTACCAGCTTGGTTCTTGGCATATGGTAGCCATTTGTTTTTATGGTAGCTTCTATTCTTTGCAGACTTTCCTTTACTGCATTATCGGGCAGCCCTACTATTACATACCCCTGACCATTACTCACGTTCACCTCTATTGTAATTGCAATAGCTTCTACTCCGTATACCGCACTGCCAAAAGTCTTGACTAACATATATTGGGATTAATCCCACGAAAGTACTCTGTATTTAACCAAGTATGATATATATCAATATTCTGTAGGCATAACTGTTGTTACTTTGCCGAAAATATATATTTATGTTTATAAGATATTCTGTAGCAATTATAGCTACTATAATGATTGCAGCCTGTGGCAATGATAAGCCAACCATGAAGTACGAAGCTCCTGCAGATGGTAAAGCGCTATTTAAAACAAACTGTAGCTCTTGCCACAATGTGAAAGTAAAACTGGTAGGTCCTGCTTTAGCGGGTGTAAACGAACGCTGGCCAAATAAAAAGAAACTACACGATTATATTCATAACTCTCAGGCAGTTATTAAAACAGATGCATATGCAAAGTCTGTTTTTGAAGCCAATAATAAAGTGATAATGACTCCTTTTCCAAATCTTACTGACGATCAGATAGATGCTATTCTTAAGTATGTAGCAGAAGAAGAAAAATAAACTAATTTGATGATTCGATAATGTGATAATGAATAAAAATACCAAAAACTAAAGACTAAAAACGGAAAAACTAAATTTAATACAGGGTTGCAAGTTGCCGGTTACCTGTAACCAGTTTCTTGTAACCCTGTATTATTCTCTCCTTCCTCCTGTCTCCTAACTCCTTGTATTGTTATTATCTTTCAAACATTCTTTCTATATAGTCCTGCTTGTATTCTATATAGGTAGGGTTTCCGGCAGGGGTTACATTGGGGGTATTGCATTCAAACAAATCGTTTATCAATGCTTTCATTTCTGTTGTTCCCAGCAACTGCCCCGTTTTTATAGATTGCTGACGGGCCATACACCTTACCAGTTTCTCTCTCTTACTAAATTTCATCTCGCTGGTAAAATGCTTAAACTGTTCCAGCAATAGTTCTATAGAATGTTTTTCGTTGCCTTGTTTTATGTCTGCAGGAGTGCCCTGAATGATAAAAGTATTATTACCAAAATGCTCTATCAGATAACCAAGTTGGGTAATCTCGGGCAACAAGTCTTCCAGAAGTATAGCATCGGCCACCGCCAGTTCCAGCGTAATGGGAAATAGTAGTTTCTGAGTAGGCATCTGTTTGCTGTGCACCATTAAACTATACTTTTCGTACAGTATTCTTTCGTGTGCCAGTTGCTGATGCACCAGTATAAAGCCGCTTTTAAAAGAGGATATTATATAGCTGTTATGCAACTGCATACAGGTTAACTCCTGATTATCAAAAGGCGATTGTTTAGCAGTATTTAGCTCTGGCAACAAATCGTTACTCAGCTCTCTGTTGGTAGGTAAAGGCCTTGAATCTGTTTCCACAAAAAAATCTTTCCAATGGCTCAGTTCGCTCCTCTCGCTTGGGTCTATTTTATGTGCCTGATTCTTTTGTGTAAAAGACTGAAATAGGTTGGATGTAGAGGCCGAAGATTGTCTTTCTTCGCTAAACGGGTTACTTACCGCATCTAATTGTTGTATCTCTGCATTCAACGAAAAATCCAGCGAAGGAGCGATACTGAATTGTGCCAGTGCATGTTTTACTGCAGCTTGCACAAACGCATAGATAATCTTTTCGTCCTCAAACTTTATTTCCTGTTTGGTAGGATGCACATTGATATCTATCTGCGAAGGATCAAGATCAATATACAATACGTAAGAGGGGAAGCTATCTTTTGCCACCAGATTATCAAAGCAGGTATTTACCGCATGGTTCAGGTAAGCACTCTTAATAAAGCGATTATTTACAAACAAGTACTGATCGCCACGGGTCTTTTTGGCTGTATCGGGTTTACCTACAAAACCATAAATGTTCATGTAGTCGGTATCCTCTTTTACGTTCACCAGTTTAGCATTGTAGCTATTGCCCAGTATCTGTGTAACCCTTTGTTTCAGGTTTCCTTTCTCCAGATGAAATACATCCTGACCATTGCTGGTCATTGAAAAGAAAATATGTGGAAACGACATGGCAACCCTGATAAACTCGTCTATTATATGTCTGGTTTCGGCAGCATTGCTTTTCAGAAAATTGCGGCGTGCCGGTACATTAAAGAACAGGTTCTTCATGCTGATGCTGGTACCCACACTAAAAGCACAAGGCTCTTGTTTTACCACCGTACTGTTTTCTATTTCTATAAAAGTACCCAGTTCATCTTCTGCTCTACGGGTCTTTAGTTCTACCTGCGCTACGGCAGCAATACTTGCTAAGGCCTCGCCACGGAAGCCCATTGTTTTTATATGAAACAGATCGTCTATTACTTTTATCTTGCTGGTAGCATGGCGCTCAAAAGACATACGGGCATCTGTTTCGCTCATTCCTTTGCCATTATCTATTACCTGCACCAGGTTCTTGCCCGCATCGCTAATTATCAGTCTAATTTCTGTAGCGCCAGCATCTACTGCGTTCTCCAGCAATTCTTTTACAGCGCTACCTGGCCGTTGAATTACTTCTCCTGCTGCTATCTGATTTGCAATATTGTCTGGTAATAACTGAATTATATCTGCCACTGAATCTATTTAAAAAGTTTGCGAAAATACAATTATCAAAGCGATTGGTACCGTAAAATATAAATGGACAATAAATTTTCTATTACTTTTACTTTTATGAAAAAAGGA
>CAIVPM010000052.1 GCA_903907815.1 uncultured Chitinophagaceae bacterium
CGCCTTTATTCAGCCTATCTTCCCAGTCATTTAAACATAATGGAATTGTAGCAGCTGTAGTATTACCATAACGATTAATATTAATCATTACTTTATCTTTAGAAATACCCATTCTATTGGCAGTAGCATCAATAATTCTAAGGTTAGCCTGATGTGGGGTAAGCCATGCTATATCATCTCCTGTTAGTCCGTTGCGCTCCATTAATTCAGCACTTACATCAGCCATTCCTTTTACTGCGAACTTAAATACAGACTGTCCTTCCTGATGTATAAAATGTTCTTTTGCTAATACTGTTTCTACAGTAGATGGATTTAAAGAACCTCCAGCTTTCATATATAAGTAGTCTTTACCTATACCATCGGATTTTAGTAAACTATCTTTAACACCACATTCATCCGTACTTGGTTCTAATAATACAGCACCACCACCGTCTCCAAAAAGGATACAGTTGTTACGATCTGTATAATCAACTATGGCACTCATTTTATCGGCACCTACCACAATTACTTTCTTGTATCTTCCAGATTCTATATAGGTAGCACCAGTAGTAAGAGCAAAAAGAAAGCCACTACAAGCAGCTGCCAAATCGAAACTAAAAGCATTGGTAGCGCCTATTTTATGAGCAATAATATTTCCTGTTGCAGGAAAAAACATATCAGGCGTAACGGTAGCACAAATGATACAATCTATTTCTTTTGGATCCAGTCCTTTTTTATCTAAAAGGTTTTGTACAGCTGCAGCACCTAAGTCGCTTGTTGCTTTACCAGGTTCGTTCAGAATTCTTCTTTCACTGATACCTGTTCTTGTTCTTATCCATTCATCGTTGGTATCAACCATTTTCTCTAAATCAAAATTGGTCAACTTTGTTTCAGGAACATATCCACCAACAGCGGTAATAGCAGCAGTAATTTTACTCATTTTCTTTAGTTGTAATATTCTTTAAAAGGGGACAAAAGTATCTGATTAAGTTCTTAAAAGCAAGTTATTTAGCATTTGTAGATAATATGAATAGCCCTGTGAAAGTAATTAACCCATTTAATAACAGCAATTCTATCCCTATCTGATAGCCTCCTGTCCAGGCAGAAATATGATTGGTAATTAAGTAACTGAGTATAGGTGCCAGTATACAAATGATGATTACGGAGGCATTATCTCTTATGCTTCTTTTAGTGAGTATACCAAAGGCAAACAGTCCTAACAATGGCCCATAAGTATAGCCTGCCAGATCGAGGATTATATTAATAATAGATTTACTGTCTATTGCTTTGAAAACACCAATTGCAATCATGAATATTATTGCAAATAGTATATGAATAGTTTTGCGGACATTCATTTGTTTAGATTCAGTCCATTCCTTTTTTCTAATACCTAAAATATCTATACAGAAAGAAGAAGTTAAAGCGGTTAATGCACCATCGGCACTAGGAAATAAAGCAGATATTAAAGCTATAACAAAGATAATTGCAACCCATTGAGGCAGGTGTTGTAAAGCTATTGTTGGAAATAAATCATCTCCTTTTAAAGCAAGGTTATGCGTATCGGAATATAAATAGAGCAAGGCGCCCAGTAGTAAGAATAATCCATTTACTATGGCCATTACCCAGCTAAAAGACAGCATATTTCTTTGTGATAATTTCAAGGTATTTACACTGATATTCTTTTGCATCATTTCCTGATCAAGCCCCGTCATAGCTATGGTAATAAATGCGCCACCAATTATTTGTTTAAGGAAGAATGTTTTGCTTTTTATATCGGTATTGAATACTTCAAAATAATCATGATTTCGTAGACTTTCCCAGTTTGCATTAGCCCCATTTCCATTATTTAATATATACCATATACATACCATTAAACCAATCAGCATACCTGTTGTTTGTAAAGTATCGGTAAAAACAATGGTCTTTACACCACCTTTAAAAGTATACAGCAAAATCATTAATAATATAATGAAAGCTGTAACCCAGAAGGGTACATGAAAACTATTGAGTACAAATAATTGTAACACATTTATTACTAAATATAGTCTTGCAGTAGCACCCACCGTTCGGGAAAGTATGAAGAATAATGCGCCTACTTTATAAGCATAAATACCAAAGCGTTTTTCCAGATAATAGTAGATAGAAGTGAGTTGCATTTTATAATATAATGGCAACAGTACAAATGCTATAATGGCATAACCTATCAAGTATCCAAAGACTATCTGTAAGTAATAAAAGTGATTAGTTAATACAGTTCCTGGTACGCTTATGAAAGTTACTCCGCTTAACGAAGTGCCTATCATACCAAATGCTACCAGCATCCAGTTGCTGTTTCTATTACCAATAAAAAAACTTTCATTGGTCGTATTTCGTCCAGTATACCAGGCTACTGCCAGTAGTAAAGAAAAATATAGTACAACGATGATAAATAGTATAGTAGAAAACATATTATAATATATAGTAAGCAAATAAAGGATAATTCTTATTTTGAATGGTAATGCGCTATACTATGTGTATAAAAGAGTAGTAGGTTTTAAACAAAAAAAGAAGGCTTCCTAAAAGGAAGCCTTCTTTAAATAACTACAAATTGAATTAATTATTCTTAATTACTATTTTTTGTAAATCATACTTACTATAGTCTCCCTGAAGGGTAACAATGTAATTGTTAGCACTAAAGAAAGATGCTTTGTTAAGCGAAATTAACGCTGTGTTATTTCCAACTACAGTATTGATTGTTTGTGTATGTAATACTCTACCGGTACCTGTTTCAATAACTTTTAATATAAGAGCTTCTGCTCTTGTTGATTTAAAGCTACAAGAGAATGTTCCATTCACAACCGGATTAGGATATACAGTCATTTTAGTATCAACAGTTGGCGTAATAACCGTTGTTGATTTCACTAATCTTGCGTTGCTAATACTTGCATTTAAGGCTGTATTACTATTATTTACTATAAATGAAATAGTTATAGCGGTAACATCCCCAGCATCTATACCATTCAAACCATTGGATAATAAATCGGCATAATTAATACTATATTCTTGTGTGCCTTGTTTAGCAGGAATAGTAACACTATATTGATTATTCCAGTCAATAATGGAGTTCTTTACAAAAGTAATTTTTAAAGACCCTGCACCAGTAGCATTGGCTGTAAATTGTAGATTATTATAAGTACTAATATCTCTTGGCATACCTGCGGCTTTTAGTAATTTATATACCGATACATAGTCACTGGTTGTAGCTTTCAAGGTTACATTTCTAAACAATCTATATTCATCATTGGCTGGCATAATACCATCATTTGCTATGGTAAATTGTTGTATAGAAGTAGTAGCATTATTATAACTGATATCCCAAGGGCCATCATTGCTATATACTTCATCATTGATTGTGTTATTATTGGCATCCAGCATTTTAATATCCGCCTGATAATGATCAGCCATATCAAATGAAACGGTAGTTATACCATTTGGATTAATAGTTACTGGAATAGTTTTTGAAGGAGTTGCTGCAGATAATTCATTTAAATATTCTGTTACCTGTAAGTTAGCAGTTGTGGCACTGGTATTGTTTTTAATAGTAACATTCATAGCAGACTGATTTCTTCTGTGACTCATAATATAAGTCTGAGGAATAGGAGCGTAGGTTAACTGATAATAAGGTGCACTACTATTTAAATTGTTCAATATGTCTTTCACCATGCTCTTTACTACCTGAGGATTTACACCCCAGATTTGGAAGTTGAACATAGTATCTAAACCACTGTAATTTTCTGTTAACCATTTAGATTGTATTTCATAAAAACTACTGCTTACATTTTTACCTGCAGAAAAACTGATAGCATATTCAGTACTACCATCTTTTTGCTGTAGTTTATACTGAACAAAATTTATATTGTTGATATTGACAGCTGATATATCCTGAAGTTCAGCTTCTTTTAATCTATCACAAACAGGTTTAGTATGAGAATATATCATACCACTTGTTTTAGTAGCAAAAGCAACTGCTTTACAAGAAGCATTTCTGGTATAATCCTGTGCTTGTACGTCCAGTGCATTGGTCATATTTACCAGATCGTTTGGCGAAGTTGGGTATACATTAATATTGCCTCCCATTACAGATGAAACTGCAGTAGCAGAAGGTAATAAGCTTTGAAGCGATACGTGGCCATTAATTCCCATTACCTGAATAGATGATGTTTTAATGACGGTAGGAATAAATGAATAATTTACTCTTTCGCTAATACTATTGGAAATATTATTGATGAATCTTTGAGAAACGGCATTACCTAATGGTTTACTTTCCAGACCACCGCCATTTCCACTGCTTACACTGCTTGTATCTGCTGCAATAGTTAACACTAAAGTAGCAGTACTATCACATCCAGCAGCATTGGTTAAATGTGCACTGTAAGTTCCAGCAGTTGTATAATCTGTACCATTAAAAGTATACGTAGTACCTGCATAAAAACTATCTATAGTAGTACTGTATGTAGTTGCATTGGTAATAACAACTGTAGCTGCACTATCGCAACCTGCGGCATTGATTAAATGTGCAGTATAAGTACCAGGAATATTGTAGGTAATACCATTAAAAGTATAAGATGAACCTGTACAAATTGTAGCATTTGTAGTACTTGTTGTAGCTGTTCCAACAGTTAAAACAAGTGTGGCAGTACTGTCAGAGCCAGCAGCATTAGTTAAATGAACTATGTGGTTGCCGGCAGTATTATAATGATTGCCATTCCATGTATAAGGAAGATTATTTGAACAAATACTGGAATTGGTAGTGCTTGAAGTAGCAGCTGCAACAGTTAATACTAAAATTGCAGCACTATCAGAACCTGCAACATTAGTTAAATGAACAGTGTATGTACCAGCTGTATTATAAGTATTACCATTCCAGTGGTATGGTAAAGCAGTAGAACCAACAGTAACATTGGTTGTACTTGAAGTAGCAGCAGCAACAGTTAATATTAAAGTTGCAGCACTATCAGAACCAGCAGCATTGGTTAAATGAACAGTATAAGTTCCTGCAGTGTTATAATCATTGCCATTCCAATGGTATGGTAAAGAAGAAGAACCTATAGTTATATTGGTAGTGCTTGAAGTAGCAGGGGCAATTACTAATATTAAAGTTGCAGCACTATCAGAACCAGCAGCATTTGTTAAGTGAACTGTATAAGAACCTGCAGTATTATAGTTATTTCCATTCCAATGATAAGGTAATGCGGAAGAACCAACAGTTACGTTGGTGGTGCTTGAAGTAGCAGGAGCTATTGCTAAAACAAGAGTAGCAGCACTATCGCAACCAGCAGCATTGGTTAAATGAACTAAATAAGTTCCTGCAACATTGTAACTGTGACTATTCCAGCTATAAGGAAGCGCTGTAGAACCAACAGTTGTATGTGTTGTGCTGTATGAAATAGATTTTACAGTTAATATTAAAGAAGCGGCACTATCGCAACCTGCAGCATTTGTTGTATGATAAACATAAGTGCCAGCAGCATTGTAAGTAGTTCCATTGAATGTATAATTATCACCAGTACAAATACTTGCATTAGTAGTAGACGTAGTTGCATTTTTTACTGTAGCTGTAACGGCTACTCTTGCTGAAGTACAACCATAAGTTGAATTTCTGGTTACAGCATAATAAGTAGTTGTAGCTGATACGGAAGGAGTGTATGAAGTACCTGTTGCCAGTACTGATCCGCCAGTTGCTACATCGTACCAGTCAACAACAGTACCCGCATCAGATGAAGCATTTAAAGTAATATTTCCACTACCACATCTCAAAGCACTTGTTACAGATGGAGTATTTGGTGAACAATCGGAAACTACTAATTGGAAGTCCTGAGTATTATCACCACAGTGTGTACCATTAAAGTGGCTTAAACTATCTTTTAAATCAATGGTAATATTGTATGTTCCTGGAGTTGTTGGGATACCATTAATGTTTACTTTACCATGACCTAAATCGGTTGCAGTTAAAAATGAAGGAACGTTTGCCGCTTCAAGAGAAATATAATCTCCATAAACAGTATCTGCATCTGTTGCTATAGCATTATAAGTATAAGTTTGACCAACAGTTGCAGTCAAAACAGGATTTGTTGTAAAAACGGGTTCTCTGTCTACTATATAATAGTAATTTAAATTAGTCGTGTTATTCTGTTGATCTGTTGCTCTGAATAATATATCCTGTATACCCCAATCTGAAGCTATAGGAGTATAGGTGAATATGGTAGAATCCGGATTAGAATATGAAGTAGGTATAGAAGGATTAAAACTCATTCCAGATTTTAAAGAGGAAGCAATTGAAAGTGATACAAGATTTGATGGATCTAAATTCGATGCCTTTATTTTAACTGGTGTAGAACTTACACCTGGAGGAGCACAATAAGTACTGTTATTACCAGGAGTTGCAGGATCAAAGTCGGGACTAACACTTACGTTAATAGTTACAGAAGTATAGGTTTGAGCTCCTGCATTATTAGTTGCTACAAAGGTGAGTACGTAAGTTCCTAAATCGCTGCTAGTAGGAGTCCAGCTAAAAGTTCTGGAAGCAGGATTTGTTCCTGCTTGTGTTGCTAAAGATGAACCAGCCGGAAGGCCTACAGCAGTTAATGAAACTGTTGTTGGAGTTCCTCCACCAGTATTTGCATTGGTAGCTATTACTGGAAACGTAATTGGAGTACCAGGTCTTATTTTAAATATAGCACTATTGTTGGGCGTATTACCAGAACCATAGGTAAATACAGGTGGTGGAGTATTGTCAACCAGTTTAATCAAAAAATCTACCATGGTAGATGCTCCAACACTATTGGTAACGGTTATACTAGTATTATACAAATTACCCACTGTTAATCCTGCTGTATTAAAAGAAATAACACCTGTAGTAGAATTAATAAAAAAGTTTGAACTACTTGCTGGTTGAACAGTGCTTGCACCAAATTTACCGTTAGGAGTAAGTGTGTAGGTTAATGCATATCCATTAGGATCGGTAGCTGGCAGGGTAGTAGTAGCATACGTTTGTCCTACCGGCATATTTACAATAGGATTCTCTGTTGATACCGGACTGTACATAATAGGAGTGGCTGCACCTTTTACAATAGATGAAACGGTAAAGTTTAAATCGTGGTTATTCTGTAAAGTACTTATTCTACAACAGTTTGAAAATGAAGCTGTGTAGTCACTTGTATAATTTGTATAGGTATGTGTTACTGTATAATCACCATACATCCAGTCGTCGGTTGTATTTACAGAAGAAAGCGTAAGCGTAATGTTACTGGTATTCCCATCTCCAAAATCAAGCACAGTTTGTGATGACATTTGTGCACCTACTGAAGGTGTTGTTCCCGAATAAAAGTAGCTAGTACGCCATGCCTGACTTACTTTGAAGGTTACTTTCTTTGGATTTGTTACGTCTCTTGTCCATGAAATATTGCCATATCTGAAATGCGTTGCATTTGCTGATACAAACAATACTAAAAACAATAATGATAGACTGGCTTTTGCCCATAAACTACCTGATTTCAAGGTTTTAAAATTCAGGAGAGCTAAACAGAATGATTTAACTGCATTCTTAATACGCTCAAAGCTGCTAATACTACACAATGATAGCATTGCAACTAAAAGAAAGGTCAATTTCTTTGTCATTGTTACAAATTTTTAAATCAATAAAATTTTGTGTAGTTTGGTTATTTCACATTTCTTGTAGAAGTGCTACAAGTTCTCTGGATATTGTAAGTGGTTTTCATAGAAACTTACAGGAGATTAAATGGATATGTACCTCAATTACACGGGGTAAAAGTATTAAAAGATTTAATACATATGTAGTTTCAAATGTACATATATGTAGTAAAAATACTAATTAACTGCAGCTAAATGACGAAATATATAAAATAATTTGTCATTATTAATCTTAGTGAATTAAGTAATAAACATTAAAACCCTTTTAAATAAAGGGTTTTAGTTATAATGTCTAAATATTTTATCGAAATGTTTGAATTTGAATATTATTTTAAAAAATGTCTTATTAGTAATACAATAAAAATGCTATAGTTAACTATTTTTTAACAGTTTATTTTTGAATTACATTAAAGAATTTTAGCATTAATAGAGAAATGTATTTTTCAAATAACAATAATATTGATAGGAGAACTGAAATAAAGATGTGTGAAAAGTGGAGTATATTATTAAATAGTTCCCTTTTAATTCATCCAGAACATACTGGCTGTAGGTATATTTTTAGATCTGCCAGCTTTAAAAGGATCAAACTGATGTTTGCCAAACAAATACCATGAAACTGAAGATAAGTATGGCTGCGTATTCGCCCCCTGCCAAAGCATGCCACCTCCATATCCTGTTGCAAGATTAGAAGCATAAGGAATACCAATTAAACTGGTGCCGACAGTGGAGTTTATTATAGCTTTTTCCATCTGCGACAGATAGTAATTTGCTTGCAAATTATTTCCTGCAATCTGATAAGCAACCACCATTTCTCCTGTACCTTCCAGCCATACATCGTCCTTATCTATATCAAAACAATATCCTGTAATAGAATTACCTGTACCGGTAGCCGTTTGAGTGGTACGAAACATATTAGCCTGCGTTAAAAGCGAAGCAGGACAATTAGGGAATATTCCAAAGCCCCAGGAGAAATTATCCAATGCATAATAATACTGTGTATTGCCCGGCCAGGAAATAAAGCATTTATTCACTGCATCCCATCGCTGGGCTTTTAAATAGGAGAGAAGGTTGCTATGAAAGTTATCGTACCCTGATACAGCTATAAAGGCATCCATAATACCTTCCGTAATTTTCCCAATCTGTACGTTAGAAGCATCGTATCCGCCCCATATTCCTCCATCCGTATCCTGAAGAGAACGGATCCAGGTATTCATTTGCTGTATCAGGTTATTATATTTTGTACTACCTGTAACAGCCACATAATTATTTAGCGCCAGTAATAACCAGGCATTATCGCCCAACCAATGGTTGCCAGTTGGATTACCATTTAAATCTCTGAATTGACAAAATCCTCCCTTACCTGCCGTAAGTTCTGCAGTAATACGGCCATTAAAAAAGTCGAAAATTCTTTCTGCTCTTGTATAATCCGTATAACTGATAAATGCCAATGCTGCCAATGCCTGATCGTATAAAGAAATCTGATTTCCATGATCGGTACTGGGTATTAATCCATTTGCAAGTTGTGCATTGTTCAACCAGTTCAGCATCTGATGTTCATTGGTTGTAAGAGAATCTATAAGGGTACTTTTACCCGTAAAGGTTACATTTTTGGATTGTCCATTTACATACATTTTAATAGGGGTGAAAACATAATGATCTTTAATGGGCGTTAAAACAACTCCTCGATATTTTAATTGAAAACTAAATTCTCCATTGTTATTGGTAAATTGAACATTTCCAGTACTATCCTGAACAATAACGTTTGCAATACCTACACCAATCGAATCTATTACCTTACCAGAAATAACAGAATCGGGTACAAAAACAGGTGTAGCAGGAGTAGCATTACTATCTTTTTTACAAGAGGAAATCTGTAATATCAGTAATAATAATAAAGTATATTGAAGTAAGCAGAATAAAGGATTTTTAGTAGGGAATTTATCTTTAGTAGCAATTGCCATTATAATTTATCTTTAAACGAATATAAGCTATTTATTAATTATGGATTAGATATAGGTAAAACAACAGTATTGTAAACTGGTTAATTATTACAATTACTGTAGAAGGGAATTATTAAATTGTAGTGCCAAAAATTTTAAACTATAACACAATTATTGTTTTATTATTTATAGATAAGTCTTGCTGTTTTATTAAACAGTATATTTACGCAGCTTACCTTCTTGTAAAGTTTGCATTGCACATATTCTTATGAAAAATACGATTAAGGCCCTGATAATAGAATCTGATACAGAAAATATCTCCGCTCTTATAAAACTGCTACATAAAATAAATGCTGATATTATTATAGCCGCTACTGCTACAACTGTTGCAAAGGGTGAACAGCTTATTTATCTGCATCAACCTGAAATTGTTTTTTTATCTAAAGAAATGGAAGGGGAAGCTGTTATATTAATGCTCGATAATACTATCCATAAAAATTACGAGATAGTATATTTATTCAAAGAAAATAATTGCAGCAGAGATTGCTGTAAGCATCATCCGCTCGATTGTTTGCAGATACCTTATCAGGAAGGAAATCTTAGAACAGCATTAAGTAGTTTGTATTGTGCAATAGAACTTAAATCCAGGGCATTATCAGCGGGAAATAAACCAGTATTCAGTGCAAAAATTACGCTACATGGTATTGGTCAAAAGCACTTTGTATTACACAACGATATTCTGTACATAAAATCAGCTACTTCCTACTCTCACTTTCATTTAAAAAATGGAACGATAATTACATCCTGTAAAAACCTATACCACTGTAATGTAGGCTTTTGCTGATAGAGTCACTTCCAATCAGACGTTTTAGTTCACTTTGCAGATATCTAAGTTTCAATTCAGTACATCGCACATCCTGAAGCATACTTTTTCATATACCAAGCTAGTATCGGTAGTTTATGCCGGGTTAACGTGCGTGTATTTAGAATTACAATACGCAGCAGGTCTTGC
>CAIVPM010000053.1 GCA_903907815.1 uncultured Chitinophagaceae bacterium
TAAAATACATCGCTCAGTAACTTCAAGCAGATTTAGTTATATAGTAGAAAGGAGATAAGTAGGTAAATACAAGTTGCAGATTGTATTACGTTAAACGATTTAAACGTATTAAACATTAAACGTTGTTGTTGAAAAAAAGCCATTAAATATCATTCCCCTATATTTGCAAAGTACTACACGCAATAAAAGGACAAGTTGCAAGTCTGTTAGTATTTAATATTCCTTCGCTGATTCAGAACATGCAACGTCTTCGCCAGCCACACAAAATAAATAATACCATATAATGGCATTTAAAAAATTAGACATTATTCAGCCTATACTTAGTGCGCTAAGTACAGAGGGCTACACTACGCCAACCCCAATTCAACAACAATCTATTCCGATAATTCTGGATAGAAAAGATCTGTTGGGTTGTGCACAAACAGGTACGGGTAAAACAGCAGCATTCGCTATTCCTATCCTACAAATTTTATACACACAGAAACATGTATCGAAAGGTATTGCTGTGTTGATATTAACGCCTACCAGAGAACTTGCAATACAGATAGGCGAAAGCTTTGAAGCGTATGGCCGTCATACCAACATATCGCATACAGTGATATTTGGTGGTGTATCGCAAATGCATCAGGTAAATGCATTGAAAAGAGGAGTAGATATTTTAATTGCTACACCAGGAAGATTACTCGATTTAATGGATCAGGGTTTTATTGACCTAAGACATCTGGAAATCTTTGTATTAGATGAGGCAGATCGTATGCTGGACATGGGCTTTATACATGATGTAAAAAAAGTAATAACCAAGATACCTGCTAAAAGACAAACCTTATTCTTCTCGGCTACCATGCCTTCAGAAATTCAAAGTCTTGCTGATTCTTTATTAACTAATCCAGAGAAAGTTTCTGTTACGCCTCCATCTTCAACTGTAGATGCAATAGACCAAAGTTTATACTACGTAAATAAGAATGATAAACCATCCTTATTACTATACTTATTAAAGAATCCTGCAATTGTAACAGCACTGGTATTTACCCGTACCAAACATGGTGCCGATAAGGTAGTAAAGATTTTACAGAAAGAAGATATTACCGCAGCGGCAATCCATGGCAATAAATCGCAGAATGCACGTCAGCTTGCTTTGAACAACTTTAAAGATGGCAAACTAAGGGTTTTAGTTGCCACCGATATTGCTGCAAGAGGTATTGATATTGACGAACTTACCCACGTATTTAATTTCGACCTACCAAATGTTCCAGAAACATATGTACACCGTATTGGTCGTACTGGAAGAGCTGGTAATACTGGTATATCTATATCCTTCTGCGATGTAGAAGAAAGAGGTGAACTTAAGGATATTATTAAAGTAATTGGTAAACAAATACCGATTGTAGCTGAGCATCCTTTTGCATCGAAGGTGGTAACAACGATGCCTTTTACAGGATCGAAACCACAACCACAATCTTTTCAAAGACAAGGAGGATATCATTCAAGAGATCGTGGAGGTAAGAGTGGATATGGCCAACAAAGAAGTGGAAGCAGATAAAAGCTATATTAACTGTTAGAGTTAACGCTACACAAAAACCCGGATTATGTTTAAGAAATTCAAATAAATAATCCGGGTTTTATATTTAACATACTTACTGAACAGGTTCTCCCAAAGGGTTAGGGGGTGAATAAATATTTTGTTTACTTAATTAATTGTTATTTAGTCCGCCAGTGTTCGATAATAATCATCTTTACAAAACTCTGATGAACAGGACTTTCAGTTTAAGGGTCAAACTATTTTGAAACTTTAAGAACAATTGCTGAAAAATATTTAAATGGTTACCAACATTAAATATTTATTCACTAACGGGTGCAAGGTATGATGTGAGGAACAATAATACAAGCAACACTTTGTAAGTGAGTAGGTTTTGCTGATAAATGCGTTAAGGGAGCA
>CAIVPM010000054.1 GCA_903907815.1 uncultured Chitinophagaceae bacterium
GGAGCTAAGAATAGCCCCCTCTTTCATTATAACCCTAAACCAGAAAAAAACAAATCGTTTATATTCTTTTATAAATATTCTATTTTACAGTATATGTCATATCAAAGAAATTAGCAGTGATAGTATAAGTACCACTTGCGGCAGGACCGTTGAAGTTTGTACTTGCATCATACCCAAAGCTACCACCAGCAGCAGGTACAGTACCATCAGCTACAGCATATTTATGACTCCAGTCACCATTTACAGGCAACATCAAATATTGACTTGCTCCAGTAAGCGCCACAGTGATGGTAAATATACTTGCATCCTGTTGTGTAAACTGTTGAGATGGAACAGGAACCGGGTTATTCCAGCCACCTGGAGTAGCAGATCCTACTAAGAATAAATTAGCAGGGAATGTACTGGTATATGGAGTTACTGTATAAGTGCCATGTTGGAAATCTACTAATATCTTGTACCAGCCAGAAGTAGCAGGAGCAGGAATATTTTGACCACCAGAAGTATAGAACTGGAAGCCACCACCTGTACCTGCAGCAATGCCAGAAACTGTATTGTCAGAAACTGCAAATTTTTGACTCCAATCTCCATTAACAGGTAATAATAAATACTGGTTACCACCAACTAAATTAAACACCCCTTCGAAAGTAACAGAATCTTTTCTGTAAAACTGTTGTGAAGGAGTAGGAACTGGATTGTTCCATCCGCCTTGTGTAGCAGCACCTACAATAAATAAAGTATTGCTTGAAGGTGGAGTAACTACAGGAGGAGTAACGTAAGGAGTCATGTTTACTGTAACTACATTAGAAGTGTATTGCTCATTATTGTTGCCATAAGAAGATATAACTCTTATGTCCACATTATAGGCAACTTTAAAATTAAAGCCATATGCAAGCATGATATTATTTAAATCTCTTGCTGTAAAAGAATCTACTTTTGATCCTACAATAGTGTAGCTGATTGCTTTTGCGAAATTTCTACCAGCAGAATCAATTTGTAGAATATACTTGAAAGTACTACTATCAGCTGAATAAGCAGGATTAGTCCAACTTAAAGTTAAAGCATTTTTCAATGAATCTTTAGCAACAGCAGCAACCTTGTTGGTTGAGCTGCTTAATGTAACAGACTTTCCGTTTGAATAAAACGGTAGGCTATCTACCTTTTTCTCACAACCTGTTATCAAAACAAACAAGAAGGCTGTTAATGTTAGATATTTTATGATATGTTTCATACTATTTATTTTATTTAGTTAATCAAATTACTGTGCGGTTACAGTAAACTTACCTCTTTGGAAATCTACAGAAATCTTGTAATTACCAGAAGCTGCAGGACCAGGGAAATTGTCGTTAAAGTTAAAACCAAAGTCACCACCGGCATTCAAACCAGCAACAGTTTTATCTTTAACAGCATATTTGTTACCCCAGTCACCATTTAAAGGTAAAAACAGATATTCTTGTCCACCAATTAATGCTACAGTAATTTCATAAAGAGTAGGTGAAACTTGTGTAAATTCCTGAGTAGGAACTGGCACTGGATTATTCCAACCACCTGCAGTAGCACTACCAACTAAAAATAATTTACCAGTTGTAGGTGGTGCAACCTTTGGAGGTATAGCATAAGGCTGAGCCGTAAACTTAATAGTGTTTGAAACAAGTTTAGCAGTACTGTTTATTAAATAGGAAGTAACTCTCATTTCCAGATTGTGGCTCATTTTTGTAGAAAGAACCAACTGGTTTAATAAATAGTCATTCAATGTACCCACAGTAATTGAAGTGCTTAAATCTTTTGAAACTGCAATTGATTGCTTGTTAGGATTGGTAAAACCAGATCCTGTAGTATCAATTTCTAATACATAAGAAACATCCTGAGAACTAACTCCAGTAGTAAACTGATAGTTAGGATTTGTCCATGCAAAACTAATCGCAACATCACCCTTATTAGCGTAATTAAGGCTAATTACGTTGGTGCCAGAGTTAGCTGTTCCTGATAATACAGGTGCTGTACCTCCTAAATAAGTAATCTTATTTTCGTCTTTAGTGCAAGAGAATGTTACTATGCTAATCAGCATAATAAACATTGTCTTTAAAATTGTTTTATTCATAATTTGCTTTTTAATTCAGTTATTAATTAAAATCCTGGATTTTGATCTAAGTTAGGATTTGTGTTTCTGTTTTGAGCAGGAATTGGAAACAAGTTATACTTAGCATCCACTGCAGTACCAGAAGAAACACCACCTTTCCAAGGCCATAAATAAGTACTGGTAGTTAATAAACCATATCTAACTAAGTCAGTTCTTCTGTGTCCTTCCCAGAATAATTCTCTTCCTCTTTCATCCAATACAGTCTGAAGATTAAAATCAGCACCAGTTAACTGGCCAATTGTATTGGTGTTACCGTAAGCTCTGAATCTTATTTTATTAAGATAGGTAAGTGCAGTAGTTGCATCTCCACCTGTACCTCCACGTAAAACTGCTTCAGCATAAATAAGATACATTTCAGATAAACGGAAAACAGGAAAATCAATATCAGAGAACGTCATACCAACTGAATCAGAAACTTTAGCACCATCAGAACGAACGTTTACATATTTTTTAACGTGAATACCATTGGTAAAATCACTTATATCAGCAATTGCAGCAGCAGATCCTGGGTTGTAATTTGCAGTAGTAAACAATGCTCTCTTATCGGTAGTACCAGTTTTATCAGTAAATAAATTTGCTAATGCAGAGGTAGCTCTGTAACCATACCAGCCACCGCCAGCACCATATTCATTATGATCATCACCACAAGCAGCATGAACAAAGAAAGTTGTATTACCATAAGCTTGTGTACGAGCTCCATCACAATTGATAGTGAAGATAAATTCGTCTTTTTGCTTATCGTTATCCGCCATGAATAATTTAGCATAACTTGGTTGTAAAGCATATCCAGCATTAATTACTTTTTGAGAATATGTAATTGCTTCAGTGTATTTTGGTGCACCAGTGTATACGTTAGCATTCAAATACATTCTGGATAATAAAGCCCAAGCTGCAGCCTGATCTACTCTACCATATTCAATTGTTTTAGCAGGTGCTAAATCAGCATCAATAGCTTTTAATTCAGACTCGATATAAGTAAATAAGTCTTTTCTAAGAATTTGTCTTGGAGTAAATGCTCCAATACCATCCGCTTCTGTAATAAAAGTAGAATTTCCGAAGATATCCATCATTACCCAATAGTTGAAAGCTCTTAAGAAACGAGCTTCTGCTCTTGATTTTTTAATATCAGCAACATCAGCAGCAGAAAAACCTTTTCCAGCTACAGTAGCATCTGCAGCTTGTTTAAGATATTCATTAATCAATGTTACATTGTAAATAGGACGAGCATACATACCCAATATAAATGGATCGGAACTTGTATAGCTTAAGTTATGGAAATCATGAATTGTCTGGTCATTCCAGGCACAAACTGCTTCATCAGTCGTTAATTCCTGACAGTTAAAGAATCCTCTAAGAAAAGCAACCTGAGAACCTTCATCCAATCCACCAGAGATATCAGCATCTCCTGCAGGACCTGAATTACCTGTAATTGCTAGAGTTCCGTAAAGTTTTGCCAATACTGCTTTATAACCAGCAGGTGTTGAATATACGGTTGCAGATGTTACTGCATTTGGTGGAAACAAGTCCAGCTTTTTCGCACAGGAAGCGAAAAATATTATTGTTATTAAAGCAATCGAAGCTTTACTAATTATGTGTTTCATATATTTTTCTGTTTTTTAAATTAAAAATCTAAATTGAATCCTAAAGAATAAATACGAGGACGAGGATAGATAGTATTATCTACAGCACCTGAATTCTCAGGATCTAATCCAGAATATTTTGTAATGGTAAATACATTCTGAACACTTAGTTGAACTCTTAAAGTTGCCTTATCTTTCAATATTCTACCAGCGTTGTAACCAATGTTAACATTATCCAATTTAAAGAAAGATGCATTTTCTACATAGTAATCAGAGGTATACTGTGCATTAGCAAATTTGGTATCTAAATAGTTTACACCAGCATTTCCAACAAACAATACAGGATTCTTAATTTGTCTAAGCATTGCATTATTAGAATTGAAGTTATTATACAGGTATTGACCAAAGTTTGCATGAGCAGCTAAACCAAAAGTAAATTTCTTGTAGCTAACAGATGTATTAAATCCAAATATTACATCAGGAATTGGTTTCTTGTAGTAATATTTATCAGATGCATCAACCTTACCATCTCTGTTTACATCTTCATATAAACCTTCAATTGGTTTGCCAGCAGCATCATAAACTTGTTTGTTTACAAAGAATACACCAGGAGCATATCCTACCATGTTTTTACCAATGTTATTACCAGTACCACCAGCAATACCATTAATATCGATACCCTTAAAGTTAGGATCTGATTGTTTTAATAATTTGGTAATTTCAGAATGATTATAAGCAATATTGAAACCTAAATTCCAGGTTAAGTCTTTCTTCTTAATAGGAACAGTATTTAAACTAAACTCATATCCTTTGCTTTCCATTGTACCTACGTTGGTAAACAAGTGAATATTAAAGTTAGAACCTGCAGGAGTAGGTACATCACTTAACAAATCGGTAGAAGTTTTTTGATATACTTCAAATGATCCAGAAATTCTATTGTCAAGAATAGCAAAATCTAAACCGAAGTTTGAAGTAGCAGTTGTTTCCCATTTGATATTCGCATCATAAGCAACTGGACGATAAAAACTGTAGTAGCTAGAACCTAATTGATATTGTGCTGTAGAATTACTGGTAGTATAACGAGGCAAGTATGGATACCAGTCTGAAATACCTTGTTGACCAGTCTGACCCCAACCTAAACGTAATTTCAACTCATTAATTTGCTTAACATTCTTAAAGAATTCTTCTTTAAGTTTCCATGCAAAAGCAAAAGAGGAGAAGTAACCAGTTCTATTATCTTGAGAGAATTTAGAAGAAGCATCGCTTCTTACTGATGCAGTTAATAAATATTTATTAGCTAAAGTGAAGTTTAATCTTCCTAGGTATGATTCAATTGCATACTCTTGTTGATAAATCGGATCTTTAGGTTTTGAACCAGCAATGGTATCACCATTTTGACCAAACGTGTAGTAGTTATAGCTTTTATCAGTAAAATCCTGGAATGTATGACCAACCAATACGTCAATTTTACTATTCAGTTTCTTTAAGTCTTTTGCATAGAATAAAGAAATTTCAGCTAAACTGTTTGTTTTCTCTTGTTTGTATTGAGCAAAACGACCTTTTGTTTTGTAGTTAGTTGCAGATAATGAATCGATATTATCGTTTCCTTTACCTGTACCATTATCTATACCTAAGTTTACTAATACGTGTAAATCTGGTAAGAAATGTAATTTATAATCTAATTGTAAGCTTCCTATAACTCTGCTTACATCAGATGTATTATTTCTAAGATTTAATAAACCAAGAGGGTTTCTGGTAGCTAAATCGTTAACAACTCCAGTTTGTAACCACTCGTAGTATCCACCATATTTATTAGTAGCAAACACAGGCTGAGTAGGATCGAATGCAGCAGCAGCACCAATAGCACCTTCATCTGCAAAACGATTCTTAGTTTGTGCATACTTAACGTTCATATTTACAGACAAATAGTCTTTAAATAATTTTGGCGATAAGTTTAAAGAAGTAGAAAGTCTGTTGAAGTTATTTGTTTTAAGAATACCATCCTGATTCAAATAACCCAATTGAGCTCTGAAAGGAACCTTGTCAGCTATAGCACCACTAGCACTAATGTTGTTATCCCAACCCATTGCATCCTGGAATATTTGACCCTGCCAATCGGTATTAGCAGTACCTAATAAGTTTTTCCAGGAATTAGTACCGGTAGCAACAGCATCAGCAGTTACAATACTTCTAATTTGATCGCCGTTAAGTACTTTTACTTTATCTACTACAGAACCTAAAGATAATTGAGTATTAAAGTTATATCTTATTTTACCTTTTAAACCTTTTTTAGAAGTAATGATAATTACCCCAGCAGAAGCTCTTGAACCATATAATGCAGTTGCAGATGCATCTTTCAGTACACTCATCGATTCAATATCGTTAGGGTTAATCGTATTCAACAAGTTTGCAGAACCAGCTAAACCATTACTTTCTACTGGTACTCCATCAATAACTATTAATGGGTCGTTAGAAGCATTAAGAGAAGCAGCACCTCTGATACGAATAGTACTACCACCACCAGCGCTACCACCACCTGTAGTTACCTGTAAACCGGCAACTTTACCTTGTAGTAATTGTTCTGAAGAAGCAATTGCACCTTTCTGGAAATCTTTAGCAGATACCGCAGTTACAGAACCAGTTAAGTCTGTTTTTTTACGGGTACCATAAGCTACAACTACTAAATCGTTCATATCCGATTTAGCCTGTACCAGTTTTACATTAACCGTTTCGCCTTCAATAGCTACATCCTGAGAGGCATAACCTACAGAAGTAACTACCAATGTAGTAGCAGTTGCAGGAACTTTAATTTTGTAAGCTCCATCAGAACCAGATTTTACACCCAGTTTTGTACCTTTTACCATAATGGAAGCTAGTTGTATAGCTGAACCATCTTTAGAATCTGTTACCTTACCGGTAACCACTTTGTCTTGTGCCAGTACTGATATTGAATACAACATCATTGGCAGCATCATGAACGCAAGTAGCAGTCGTTTAATTTTCATACTTGAAGTTTTACTTGATTTATTAGTGAATGTTATTTCTGACATATTTTAACCAATTTAGAATATTGAAAAAACAAAAAAGTCAGTAAATTCTTTATAAAGAATACTGAATTTCTGGTTAACCTCAAAATGTTAAATGAATCGTTTTTTAATTTGAATGACAAACATTATATAGCCTATTTTCAATTTTCGTTAGCGTTAGAATGTGTCTTTTGTACACATTCATTTTACAAAGATGTACCTTTTACACAAACCAACAAAATTTTTTTAACGAGTTGGTAACTTTTTATTTTTTTTAGATATAAAAAACTAAAGCATATAATTAGAAATTGGGGAAGGATTTTCTACAGGTTCACCGTATTTTTCTAATTCAATATGCATTATTTCTCGTTGCATATCCATTTGTACTCATTCGATGCCCATTTGTTCTCGTTGCATATACATCAGTATTCATTCGATACCCATTTGTTCTCGTTGCATACCCATTTGTACCCATTCGATACCCATTTGTTCTCGTTGCATACCCATTTGTACCCATTCGATACCCATTTGTTCTCGTTGCATATCCATTAGTATTCATTCCTTACCTATCTGTAATAATTCGTTACCTATTCTGTCAAAAGGAACGATAAATTAACGTCATTGATTATAGGTATGTACTATCTTAAAGTTTCACAGAAAAATTGAACGCTCTACTCTCCTTTCTCCTATCTACCTTACATATCTCACTGAGAATAGCCTAAAAATGTAGTATCCTCAATACCTGTCCTTCGGTCTGAAGTTTTCATAAAATGGATAATAGGTAGGAAACCAGCCTATCAACCATGCATTTACTTCATCTACTATTTTACCTTCCATACCATAATAGATATCCAGCATGACACTACGACCTAAAATAGATTTCGATTTCTTTTCTACATTTTCTTGCTGACTGTGCGACTGGTATAAATCCCAGGCACCATAAAGATGTAACAATTCATGTACAATAGTAGAAACTTTAAAATCAGTACCACGGGAATCTGTTTCATAAACAGTAGTACATTCTAAATATCTGTGTTGCTTTACCATGCCTTTTTTATATGGGCATGCATAACTTCTACCTGCAGTCTTCGCAAATAGTATTACCTGAATATTATCGCAATGAGTATACTGTAGAAGAGAATCATAATAGGCCATCATATTGTTATGCCCCGCAGCCTGCAACACTTTCAACCCAAGGTTACCCGTATCCTTCCCTTCGCCTTTCCACTGATATATTTTATCTACTTTAATATCGGCATCATCGCTCGTGGCCGTATCATAGAAGTTCACTTTTACACCATTACTTTCTGCCTGAGACTGCAACCATTTATAGGCCTCCTTTAGTTTGTACAACGCCACTTCTTTATCATCTTTTTTCCAGGAATGTTTTCCTGCAGATACAAAGCAACAAACGGTAAATACCTTACCCTTTAGTTGTTTGGCGCTGCCATCTCTCCAGTTATCATCATTCGGTTGTGCATACAAATAACCAGTAAGTATCAGGGTAGTTACTAAAAGCAATAATCGTTTCATTAAGCAGAAGTTTAGACTCAATATTATTTCAAATATATAAAACAAAGTTCTCTTTAAAATGTATTGGTTTTCAATTCACAAATTCGTTAATCAGCCAATCCATTAATCTGTATTTGTATTCCCTCTTGCCTCCTTGTCTTGCATTTGTATTCCTTTGTGCCTCGTTGCCTTTGTGCCTTGTATTTGTATTCAATCCGCTAATTCGTTAATCCGTAATTCATTAGCCTCTTTTCTACTATTCACATGGACAGTGTATATTTTCAGAGCGATGTATTTACAGCTTTAGCTGTTCTCTGCGCTCTCTGTATTTGTATTCATTCAACATTTAAAATTCAACATTCAAAATAATGTATTGAATTCTCTGCGTAACTGTATTTGTATTTTAAATACGCTGTGTTACACTGTGCCGCCGTGACTTCGTGGTTCAATGTATTTGTATTCAATCCGCCAATTCGTTAATCCGCCAATCCATTAATCTGTATTTGTATTCCCTATTGCCTCCTTGCCTCTTGCCTACTTGCCTTGTATTTGTATTCCTTTGTGCCTCTGTGCCTAGTTGCCTTTGTGCCTTGTATTCAATCCGCTAATTCGTTAATCCGCCAATCCGTAAATAATTGTATTTCATTTTAAACCCTTAAATAGAATACTTTTGCGCCCGACAACTGAAGATATACATGCTAAAGGAAATTATCATATCAATACAAGCTTACGGCAGGGCTCACGACCTGATAAAGCAACACCGTCTATGGAAGTGGATTTTATTGCCCGGTATTCTGTATGCATTAATGTTCATGACCAGCATGTACTTCTTTGCACATACCTCCAACAATTTCTTCGAATGGCTCAATCAGAAGACCGGTTTAAACAACTGGATTAAAAAAGAAGAAGTTGGTTTATTAGGTTTTGTTACCACCATGAGTAGCTTAATTCTCTGGGTAATAATCATGCAGTTGTACTACTCCCTTTTCAAGTTCTTTTTCCTCATTATCGGCTCTCCCATATTTGCTTACTTAAGCGAAAAGACAGCCGCTATATTAAACAACGAAGATTTACCTTTTAGCTTCAAACTATTGCTCGAAGATATTTTCAGAGGCATCTGGATTGCAGCCCGCAATTCGGTATGGCAAACCGTATATGTTATCGCCATTATCTTTTTCTGCCTCCTGCCTTTATTAGGCTGGTGTACGCCCCTGTTAGCCCTTATGATAGAGTGTTACTACTATGGATTTTCTATGGTAGATTATAGTATGAAAAGGAACCATAAAAATGCTGCAGAAAGTATCTTCTTCATAGGCCGTCACAAAGGACTTGCCCTGGGCAATGGTATGGTATTTTATATCATGCACTTACTGCCATTTGTAGGTTGGGTACTGGCACCCGCCTATTCTGTAATAGCCGCTACACTAAGTATAGTAGCAATAAATTCCGATACAACAACAATTAAAGAACCAGAAATATTTTCATAATGGCAGCATTAGGACAGGTTATTCTTATCCCCGTTTTTTTATATGATGATGCAGTAGAAACTATTCCTGCCTATATCTCCAATGCTATTGCAGACTGCTCCGTGTTCTTTGTCGAGAACGAGCGTACTGCAAGGCGCTTTATTAAAAAGATCAGAAAGGAAACCGTTATCGACGATCAGGAATGGTTTGCTATCCATAAAGCCGAAGAAGGTATTAAGAAACAGTTTATCGATCGGTTAAAACAAGGTAAGAACATCGGTATCCTTAGCGAAAGTGGTTGTCCGGGTATTGCCGATCCTGGACAGATATTAATCGAGGCTGCCCAACAGATAAATGCTACGGTAAAGCCATTGGTAGGTCCCAACTCTATCTTGCTGGCCTTGATGGCAAGTGGTATGAACGGACAAAAGTTTCAGTTTAATGGATACCTGCCTATCGATAATCTGGAACGCAGAAAAGCATTGAAGGAACTCGAAGCATATTCTGCTAAAAACAATTGTACCCAGCTATTTATCGAAACGCCTTATCGCAATAATCCTATGCTGAAAGAAATGCTGGAATCCTGCCATCCCGATACCCGTATCTGTATAGCATCGAACATTACTGCCCCACAGGAATTTATTAAAACAAAAGCAGTAAAAGAGTGGAAAAAGCAAGTACCCGATTTACATAAACAGTTAGTGATATTTTTATTGCAGGCTTAAGTATTTCAATTGTTTCGGCTCTGAAAAAAGTTAATAAAAGGTATCGAATTGAAACTTACTTATAACCTACAACTTATTACTTAAAACTTAATTAATTACTATGAACAAAGAAGAGATACTGGCAGCAGTAATAGGTAAGTCTCCCGAAGAAATTCAACAGTGGTTTGTAAGTCTGGAGGACAACGATTTTATAGAAGCTACAGAAATACTGGAGCAGATGGCAAAGGAACTACCGGTATATCAAAACAATGAAGAATTTAAGAAAGAAGTAGATACTATTTCAGCAACTAAAGAAACTTTCGAAGACCTCTGTAATAAAGAAGCCGTTCAGCAATTGAAGAACGAAATTGCTTTGGATGAATCCTTCCAGAAACTGGATAATGAGTTTCATAATTTAAAAGAAGGCATGATAGATACCTTACTGAACAATCCAGACCAGGAAGAATTACTAACTATGATCAGAGAAATGATACAGATAGAAAAGGATCACGACCACTATAATCCGAAAGACTGGGAAGCAATCAGTCATCTTTTGTAAAACAACCAAGACTGTAGTCTATCTTTTTCCCCTTTTTACTTTTTTGTATTATTCCCCTTTAGGGGATAGGGGTTTGGGCGTTCCGCAAGCGGCCGTTCCAGCTCTTCCTATCTTTCCTACCACCCATATCAGCATCAAACTAAGAGTATGTTCAGCGGTGGTAGCAAAGGATATTCCCTGCTGGCACTAACGCAATACAAAATACATCGATCCACCCATTAGTACGCTCCCAGCTCTGAAAGAGTGATATACACTAGCATAGGGAAAACCACTATGAAATAAAGTAACAATATTATAATCCAAGGCCTGCAAGGCAGTAATACTTACTATCGCTTGTTTTATCAACAAATAAACACATACTTGATACTTTAAATTTTAATATTCTCCTTATGTTCTTATAAAATTGGTTACTAATATTGTATAGCCTTGAACATAATAAAGTCAATATCAAAATTTGTTAGTTTTTTTATTCAACATTTAATATTTCATAATAAAGTTCAAGCATACCTAATTGACATGTTTCACCTACAGTTCTTCCTATGACAGCCATTCCAAGAGGTGAATTTTCATATATTGTTATTAATCCATTATTGTCTGGCTTAATATTTTGAGTAGATTGTGATTTGCAAAATCTGATTTTTAAAATTTTTCCCTCAGGATTCTTAACAGTAACTATAGACGATATTTCGATTTTCTTTTTAGTTTCAGGTCTTAATGTCATTGGGACAATATCATTTACTTTAAGAGCTTCGACAATTTGACTTAAATTCACTACCTTTTCTTCATTATCAAATTGATAAATAAAATCAACTAGCTTTCTTAATTCCTTTTCCGATGAATTCCACCAGTTCGTAGACCAAATTCTATAAAAAACAAATCCTTGTTCTTCTAATCTTGACTGCCTAAACATATCCCATGCGTATGCTTCGTTACTACTATGATATTTTGCGCCATCACATTCAATTGCAATAATAGGTTTCCCTGTGACTTTTGACTTAATTATTAAATCAATTCTAAAGCCTCCAATTTTATATTGTTGTTGTAACCTTTCTTGTCCAATTCTTTCAGCAAGCCTATAAAAAACTTCGTCTTCAAATGGAGATTCTGAACCATATACTTCTTCAACATCGTATGATTTTGATTCGCAATTTTCATATAGTAATTTTAATATATTTTCTCTTGCTTCTATATTTCCATCATTTACTGCTTTTGCATAAGCCAAGTAAGCATAAAAAATCCCTCTTCCTGTATTTTTAGATTGTTGTAAAAGATTAGAAAATTCATTTATTTTTTCAAGGGGTATAGAAGTACATATATATACTTTATATTTTGCTCTGGTAATAATTACATTTAAAAGCTTATATCCTTTACCTTGAACTATCGGACCAAAGGTTTGCCTTAAATTGCCATCTGATTTTTTACCAAATGTCTTAGATATTATAATAATGTCTCTTTCATCCCCTTGAATGTTCTCTAAGTTTTTTACAAAAAAACTTGAACCTAAATCAGTTATTTTTTTATCATGTTCAGGGTTTTGTTGTCTTGCTTTCGTTATTTCTTCTAAAATTAAATTACGTTGATATAAATTAA
>CAIVPM010000055.1 GCA_903907815.1 uncultured Chitinophagaceae bacterium
CCAATCGATCCAGAATACCCCATCTTCCAAAAAGCCCCCTTAGCAAATCCTGCCAGTAAATTTATTGATTACTAAAGCCCCAACACAGCCAATTTAAATTATGATTCTCTAACGGTCAGACGATTGGCGCTCATCGTCAGACCGTTAAAAAGCCTCCCCAAACTATTTTAGTTTTTCAGTTTTTAGTCTTTAGTTTTTTGTATTTCATTCTTAATTTTTAATTAATAATTATTAATTCCCTCCTTTGGAGGGTTGGGGAGGCCGCCCCTTTAGTTTTTCTTTTTTTAGTCTTTAGTTTTTATTTCAGTTGATAACCAATCGATCCAGAATACCCCATCTTCCAAAAAGCCCCCTTAGCAAATCCTGCCAGTACATTTATTGATTACTAAAGCCCCAACACAGCCACTTTAAATTATGATTCTCTAACGGTCAGACGATTGGCACTCATCGTCAGACCGTTAAAAAGCCTCCCAAAACTATTTTAGTTTTTCCTTTTTTAGTCTTTAGTTTTTTGTATTTTTATGAATTTCATTCAACATTTAAAATTCAACATTCAACACCTGTATTTTTTAGTGTTTAGTTTTTTGTATTACTCTTTGCCTTGCATTATTCGTTTTATGTTTTACAACACATTATACATATTATTAAACACTATTTAATTAATAAAATAATTTATTTAACGTTATCAAATTTATAATATGTAAATTTACAGAATTATATTTTCAATATGAATCATAAAGCAACAGCTCAATTAAGTACCAACGAAGCACTTCACCAATACTTGAACAATAAAGAAGTAGTTGCCCTATTGGCAAACGACTTGGCTGCTAACAACTTAATTATAAAGTTCGAGGCAAATAGAGTTAAAAGCATTGCTTCAGCTGCAGCAGCTGGTGTAAACAATGCAGGTTTTAGTACCGATAAATTAAACGCCAAAGAAGCAATGGCCTTCAAAGCTGCTTGCATGGCAGGAAGTGCCCAGGTAAAATTCGATGAATTAGGTAAACATTCTTTATCAAAACAACTTCAGGATAGCGAAACCTATTACTTACATGCCGCCGATTCCGAATCTTCCACTTACGCTCAGGCAGCCTGCGACTTACTTACCCTAAATCTTACTATTCTCACCCCGGAATTTTGTACAGCAGCAGATTTGCTCGAATTTCAGAGTTTAATAAATTCATTCATGGTTACCCAGGGTAGCTCACTAAAAGTGCATAAAATATCGCCCGAACTTACACTACAGTTAGCAACAGATCTCAAAGCTTCACGTAAAAACACAACCGATCTCATAAAGATTACCAAGAAATATAAAAAGTCTAATAATGTTTTCTATAAATCTTTAGTCGATGTTTCCCGACCTAAATTGGTTGTACACCATAACGATGTGTTACTAACTATTATAGATCAAAAAACAGGCAACCTTATAAAAGGAGCTGCAGCCACACTAAGCAATAGTACTAAAACAGGTAGTAGCAATGAAGAGGGTACAATACTTCTCGAAGAAATATCAGGAGGAAACCCAACACTAACTATAGAAGCAGACGAGTATATCAAATATTCCGCACCAATTCACGTGGAATCCGGTCGCCAAAACGAATTCAAAATAGTATTAACCCGTATAGGTTAGCATTATCAGCAAACGCTAAATAGAAAAAGGGATTAAGTATTTTAACTTAATCCCTTTTTTATAATAGTAAATCAATTTATTTCTTTAAACCCAGATTAAACATTAGAGTTCGTTATGAAGGTTTCAAATACAATAAAGACAAGTGTTTATGCAGATTTTTTGGTAGCAATCATAGTGAACTACTATATAATTGAATCAGTTTAAATTCACTGAGCAATGTATTTAACAGCTTTAGCTGTTCTCTGCGTTCTCTGTATTTGTATTCAACATTTAAAATTCAACATTCAAAATAATGTATTGTATTCTCTGCGTCCTTTGCGTAACTGTATTTGTATTAGCGTTTAGCGTTATGCTCTGTGGTTCAAAGTATTCTACTCCAGTTCTATCACTCGGAAACATCAGCCCCAGTTTTAATACTATGGTAACATCAAAAAATCAAGAAATATAATGCCTTTGTATTGTTCCCTTCCTTTGGAAGGGTTAGGGTAGGCCATTTGGAAACTGCAATAGTATTCTAATGCGTAATCCGGGTTAAAGAAACATACCCCGTACCACTTTAATAGCATCACTTTTTATAATAATTATCAATTATCAATCTTCCATTATCAATTAATTTCCTGTATTAATTATCACATTATCCAATTATCACATTATCACATTAGCTTACACTCTCTTTATATCCGCTCCAAGGGCTCTTAATCTTTCGTCAATGTATTGATATCCACGGTCTATCTGTTCTATATTCTGAATAATGCTCTTTCCTTCGGCGCTAAGGGCAGCTATTAACAGGGCAACACCCGCACGAATGTCGGGGCTAGTCATACTAATGCCTCTAAGGTTATATTTTCTGCCCAAACCTATTACGGTAGCGCGGTGTGGATCGCAAAGTATTATCTGTGCGCCCATATCTATCAGTTTATCCACAAAGAATAAGCGGCTTTCAAACATTTTCTGATGGATTAATACACTTCCTCTTGCCTGTGTGGCTACAACCAATACAATACTGAGCAAATCGGGGGTAAAGCCCGGCCATGGATGATCGGAAATAGTAAGTACGCTACCATCGAGAAAACTACTTATTTCGTAGGAGTCCTGAGCGGGTATATAAATATCGTCGCCATTGATATCGAACTTAATACCCAGCTGTGCAAATTTCTCGGGAATAATGCCTAAGTGTTGCACGCCGGCACCTTTGATAGTGATTTCGCTCTGCGTCATAGCCGCAAGGCCTATAAAGCTGCCCACCTCGATCATATCGGGCAAAATGGTATGTGTGGCTCCACCAAGCTTTTCTACGCCCTCTATGGTCAGCATATTGCTTGCTATGCCGGTTATCTTAGCACCCATAGCATTCAGTAGCTTACACAACTGTTGTACATAGGGTTCGCAAGCTGCATTGTAGATGGTGGTAATACCCTCGGCCATTACTGCTGCCATTACTATATTGGCTGTTCCGGTTACAGAAGGCTCGTCGAGTAGCATATAACAACCCTTTAAATGGGGAGCAGAGAGCTTAAAAAGGCCAGTTTTGTCATTATAAGTGAAAATTGTGCCTAATTTTTGAAAACCAACGATATGAGTATCAATTCTTCTTCTACCAATTTTATCGCCACCGGGCTTTGGTATATAGGCTTTTTTGAAGCGGGAGAGTAGCGGACCGGCCGTCATTACACTTCCCCTAAGTTTACCACTCTTTTTACGAAAGGTTTCGCTTTCCAGATAATCTACATTTATATCGGCTGCCTGGAATATGCACGTATGTCGGTTGGGCCTTTCTACTGTTACGCCCATATCCTGCAAAAGCTCTATCAGCATATTTACATCCAGTATATCGGGTATATTGTTGATAGTTACTTTTTCGGAAGTAAGCAGTACGGCACTAATTACCTGTAAAGCTTCGTTTTTAGCGCCTTGCGGTACTATGGTTCCCTGTAATCTTTTAGCTCCGTGTACTTCAAATCTGTTCATAGTAAAAACTTATCGTTCTATAATAAGAAAAGCCAACGATCAGGTTGGCTTTTACAAATAACGTATTTATATTTTATTAGAAACGTTTCTTGAAGTTGTTTCTGTTATTATTATTTTTATTCCGGTCATCTCTTCTACCGTCGTTGCGGGTATTTCCCCCTCTGGATGGACCATTACCATTGCCAGGTTTATTACCACCACCTACACGTGAAGTACCACCATTGCGGTTGTTGAAGTATTTTTTACCATTAGGATTGTTGCTACCACCGGTGCGAGTATTGTTATCTACCGGCATTTTTACATTTGCCAATCCGTCGCCCACTTCCAGTTCGCCTTTGGTAAGGATAGATAATTCTGTTTTAACCGAATCGTCCTGTACATCTTCTTTATGCCAGTTGGTATAACAAATTTTCATGTAATAGGCAATTGCAGTTGCAAACGCTTCTTTTCTTTCCTGATCTGGCTCTGCCAATGCTTTATTGATTAACAACTCTACGTTCTTTCCTAAGTGTGCATACTTTGGTTTGCGTTTAGGATAAGCCATTGGTAACGGCTTTCCTTTATAGGTAGCTTTCTCTGGAATAGGATAGGGGCTATCTACATCCAGTTTAAAGTCGCTGATATAAAACATGTGATCCCAAAGCATGTGTCGGAAGTCTTCCACATTTCTTAGGTGGGGATTTAAAAAGCCCATCAGTTCTATTACTAGTCTGGCCTGACGATTGCGTTTATCGCGATCTTCAATGGTTATGATATATTCAATCATACGCTGAATATGGCGCCCATATTCACGAATGCTTATTAAGTTTCTTGCTGTATTATATTCCATGTATCTCTTGGTAATGTCGGGTATATTGGGCAATCTATAAATATATTGAATGGCGAAAATAATGATTTTGTAATTGATTACAACTTGTAATAGGAATTATTTTCTATTTCTGCTCTTACTTTTTCTGTAACCAGATATTCTATGCTCTTTCCTTCCTGAATGTTCTTGCGAATAAAAGAGGCCGATATATCCAGTAGGGGAGCATCGGTAACTACAATATTGCCAAACTGATTGTCCATTATTACATATCCCGGACGTTGATACACAATAACGGTATAGCGTTTTAATATCTGTTCGTAGTTCTTCCAGTTGTACAGATTCTGATAACTATCGCTTCCCATAATGACGGAAAAGCGGTGTTGCGGGTACTTCTCGTCCAGATAAGTAAGCGTATCAATGGTATAAGAAGGTTTTGGTAATTTAAACTCTATATCGGAAGGTTTTAGTTTTAAATTATCTTCTGTAGCTAAAGTAACCAGGTGTAAACGATGATACTCGTTGAGCAAATTAGCTGGTTTAAGTGGGTTTTGTGGACTTACCACCATCCATACCTGATCGAGATCGCAGTTGTTTACAATATGATTGGCGATGATAAGATGCCCTACATGTATAGGATTAAAAGAACCGAAGTAGAGACCTATTTTCATTTAAAGAAAGTTTATTTTTTGTCGTGTATTAATCGTTTAAAAGTTTAATACGTTTAAGTCGTTTAACGTAATACAAAATACATTTTGATAAAACATGTAACATCCTAACTAAAGTTGTATTACGTTGAAGGTATTGAACCTTAAACGCTTTGAACGTTGTATTTAAAGCACTTCGTCGATAAAGATATTATTCGCTTCGTTTAGTCGTAGGCTTAAGCTATAACCAGAAACGGAAATAGAGATAGGATCGCCGAACGGAGCTATGAATTCCACCTTGATAGGCTCGCCAGGAATGCAACCCATTTCCATAAGTTTGATAAATATCTCATCTTTTTCAAATGAGTGAATAATTCCTTTCTGTCCAGTTTTTAGCTCACTTAATCTTTTCATTTTGATTTCTGTTGTATCCTCAATTACTTTGCAAACATCGAACAAAGATCTCTATAAATGGAACATCGTATTTACTTTAACTATTCCGATAAGAAATTAACAGGAATAAAGACTACTCCGCTAAAGAACAACATTGCATCTCTACTAAAAAAGGAGGGGGTAAAGAGCAGCCACATTCAGTACATCTTCTGTTCTGATGAATACTTATTAGATATTAATAAGCAGTTTTTACAGCACGATTACTATACCGACATCATCACATTCGACCTTTCGGATAATGCTGCCATATTGTTGGAGGGAGAAATTTATATCAGTATTGACAGGGTAAAGGATAATGCCAAGACCCAACAAACAGACTGGAAAGAAGAGTTAAAGCGGGTATTATATCATGGTGTTCTACACTTGTGTGGTTATAAAGACAAGAGCCCTAAGGATGAAAAGCAGATGAGAGCAAAGGAGGAGGAGTACTTAACGTTGTTTGGCGAGTAGGATGTTTCACGTGAAACAAGATGATGATGAATACAGGTTGATTGTTGCGGGTTACTAGTTATTCAATTTCTCATTTACCATACAATATTGCTTATTATTAATCAATAACAGCATGAGAACTAATCGATGATTAACTCGGGGAATGATTAACCAGAAACATTAATTACAACAAAAGCCAACTCCACAAATGTATTACTAGTAACCAGCAACTAATAACAATAGAACTAAACATAGGCCCTTTCCTCCAACACGTTTCACGTGGAACAACTTACTGTATTGGTAAAATAACCCACAATCAAATGTTCCATGTGGAACAACTACTACCTTCGCGGCAATAGAATAATATGTTTTCAGAATACGACGTAATAGTTGCGGGTGCAGGACATGCAGGATGCGAAGCTGCTGCTGCTGCTGCAAATATGGGTAGCAAGGTTTTACTAATAACCATGAACATGCAAACCATTGCTCAAATGAGTTGCAACCCAGCAATGGGAGGAATAGCTAAAGGACAAATAGTAAGGGAAATAGATGCACTTGGTGGATACAGTGGTATAGTATCTGATGCAAGTACAATTCAGTTTAGAATGCTGAATAGAAGTAAAGGTCCTGCTATGTGGAGCCCAAGAACACAAAACGATCTGATGCTATTCTCTGCAAAGTGGAGGGAGATGCTGGAGAATACCCCCAATGTAGATTTCTATCAGGATATGGTAACCGGCCTTATTATTAAAGACCACAAAGTACACGGCGTAAAAACAAGTCTTGGTCATCAGATATATGCTAAAGCAGTAGTCATTACCAGCGGTACCTTCCTGAATGGCGTAATACATATAGGAGAGAAACGCATGGGTGGTGGGAGAGTAGCAGAGAAAGCGGCTACCGGAATTACCGAGCAGCTGATAGAAAACGGATTTGAAAGCGCCCGATTAAAAACCGGAACACCACCAAGAGTAGATGGCAGAAGCTTGAACTACGCTGTGATGGAAGAACAAAAAGGAGATGCAGAGATAGTAGGATTCTCTTATATGGACACTCCAAAGATAAAAGCAGCAGATCAGAGAAGTTGTTTTATAAGTTATACCAACCCAACGGTTCACGATATACTTAAGACAGGCTTTGATAGAAGTCCCATGTTTCAGGGAAGGATTGAAGGACGCGGACCAAGATACTGTCCTAGTATTGAAGATAAAATAAACCGCTTTGCTGATAGAGATCGTCATCAGATATTTGTAGAACCACAAGGCTGGAACACCGTAGAGATTTATGTAAATGGATTCTCTACCTCTTTGCCAGAAGATGTTCAGGTAAAAGCTTTGAAGATGATTCCTGGTTTTGAGAACTGTAAAATCTTCCGTCCAGGCTACGCAATTGAATACGATTACTTTCCACCTACACAGTTAAAGTATAATCTGGAGACTAAAGAACTAGCCAACCTTTTCTTTGCCGGACAGATTAATGGTACTACAGGATATGAAGAAGCTGCTTGTCAGGGTTTGATGGCGGGAATGAATGCCCACCTTAAAGTAAACGGACAAGAACCATTTGTACTACAACGCAGCGAAGCATACATTGGTGTATTGATAGATGATCTGATTAGTAAAGGAACAGATGAGCCTTACCGTATGTTTACCAGTAGAGCAGAATACAGAACACTGCTCCGTCAGGATAATGCGGATATACGATTAACAGAAAGAAGTTATAACCTTGGCTTTGCAAAAGAAGAGCGATTGAAAAAAGTGCATCAGAAGATAGCCAATGTAGAACAGATAAAAAATATACTGAATACTACAGTAGTAGAACCTGCAGACATTAACCCATACTTAGAACAGTTGGATAGTGCTACTATTTCGGATAGACAAAAAGCGGGTAAACTAATTCTAAGACCAAGTGTAGATTTGAAAGGATTGAAACAACACTTACCTAAGTTGAATGAAAGTCTGGACTTTGATGCAGACTCGCTGGAGCAAGCAGAAATACAAGTAAAGTACGAACGTTATATAGAGAAAGAAAAAGAGCTGGTAGATAAGATGAGTCAGTTGGAAAACCTGATTATTCCCGACAACTTTAACTACGATAAACTCTCTGCTATTTCTACAGAAGCGCTACAAAAGTTTAAAAAGATAAAACCACATACTTTAGGTCAAGCATCCAGAATATCGGGGGTAAATCCGAGTGATGTTCAGATACTGATGGTGTATATGGGAAGGTGATAACTGTATAGTAATCAATTAGTTACAATTTTCCAGTTACTAGTAAACGCGTATAACCGGCAACTTGTAACACTTACTATAAATAGGGGGTGTTTCTACTTCTTCTTCCTCTTTAAGGATAAATAATCCAGATAGTAAACAATTCTTAAAGAGACAGTATTATTCTGTAAATCAGGATTATTTAGTGTATGATGCAAGTTGTCATTATAACTATCATTAACCAACTGATCGAACTTAGCATTGAAGTTTTTCCAGTTTAGATAGATAAAACTACCCGGAGCAAACTGCCAGGTATATAGTAAATCGACATTAAAGAAATTTAAATTATAGTCTGAATTAAAGTTTACGGATACAGGATCTGAAAGATTTCCATCGTTATTTAACTTATAATATTCACTATATTTTACCGATGCCCAGTAATGCCTTACCTTCATGGAAAGGCCCATTTTGTTGGTAAAGTTGTACTTCACATTTAATACGTTTTCAATAGTATTAATAGTTCTCTTTCCAAAATAACTATTACTATTATCAGTATTTGCAAAACCGCGATAATTTAGTCTTGGTAAATAATTGTCTGATAAACTAATAGTTAGTTTCTTATTAAACCGCATTTGTTGATAGAGATTTATGTCATAACCATCTGCATTGAAATCTGCAATATGTTTATGATAAAAATTCAGATTGGCTGAATATTTTTTGGAATCGTTTGAACCAATCCAAAAACCTGTTCCAAAAGCTTGTGGTATTTTATATATTAAACCTGCAATTCTTGATTCATAAAAATCATTCTGAGGAGCATTGTAATTAAAATTGACACCAACAGACCAAAGGTTTTTAAGCTGTCCGTTTATATTAGTATTTATATTTAAAGACTGATACTCTCCAGGAGAATAGGTTCTTGAATAATTAAGATTCATGTTATAATACAAATTATTGTACCATTTTGGTTTCAACCATTTATATCCCATCCATAAACCATTAAAGAGATAGTTATTGTTAGGAATAAACCCTAAATCGTTCTGGTCGTATTTTGTATCTGCCGCTTCCTGCCAATAATTGAAATTAAAGTTACCGCTTACTTTACCAATTCCAAAAGTGTGTAAATGTCCGAATGTGTTGGTGCCACCTTTACCATAAAGTTGACTTTCGGCATACTTACCAAAGAACTCCCATTTGTTCTTTTTATCATATAAATCCCACATAAAAGAGGAAACATTTGCATCGTAATCATTTCCTGCTCTTAGTGTACTTAGATTTATAAATGAAATACTGGAACTATTTTTAAGTGCTTTATCCAATACAATAATATTGTAGTTGGTTAGAGGATCTGTTTGTACAATCCTTTTGTTTCCAGTTACCTTATTGGTAACTGTTACCTCTTCGGAACCGGTAATAGCATTGAAGAAACCTATACCCAACCCTTTATCGTTTCTGCCGCTTATCTTAGTTGCATTAATTAGTTTAGGATTATCTTTAATATCACCCACTACATCATTTGTATCTTTTCCAAAATCAAAATTTCTATAAAAAGGATTGTCACCAATACGCTTCGTATAAAAGAAACCACCTTTATTAAATAGTTCTGTTCCTTCTGTAAAAAAGGTTCTATTCTCGTTATATTGTACTTCAAAGGGGGTTAGGTTTAATACTCTATTATCGCTTTGCACCTGTCCAAAGTCGGGAAGTAGCGTCATATCAAGTGTAAAGGACTGATTGATACCATACTTTAAATCTAATCCACCATTAATAGTTTTAGAATTGTTGGTTAGATTTTGTTGATTATCCTGATCATAACTTGTATAAGTAGATATATATGGAGAAATAGAAAGCCTGATAGGTGGTTTAATTTTAAGTAAATTATTTATAACGCCAAATTGAGCTAGAAAGTTTCCTCCCTTATTCGGGTCAACTGGATTCCACATTAATTGTTTACCGCTCTTGCTTCTTCTACGGGTAACATTAATACCCCAGCTTTGAATATCTTTTATAGGGAATCTTATTGCAGAATAAGGAATCTTCATTTCAAAGGTCCAGCCATCAGAAACAATCTTAGCTTCTGACTGATAAACACTATTCCATGAACTAATTTCACCATCTGATGAGTACTTAGCATCAAACTGCTCGCCTAAAGGAGTTACATAATAGCCGAAACCATTTATCTTATCATTGTAGGTATCAAAAATAATTCCGGCAAAATCGTTCACCCCAACAACATCTCTCCCAACAAGCTCTTTAGAAATACTATCCTTTTCTTCGTGGCAATACCCAGCAATATAAATAGCCTGATCGTCGTACAAAATAGAAATCTCCGTTCTATTTTTATCCAGCTCTACAGTACCAAAAGATGGTCGCCATTCAACAAAACGATCAAGTTTAGTAGCATTCAACCATTCTTTATCCGATATATCACCATCAATCTTAATGTTACCTGTTTTACGAGAAGCATTGAGTTGTTTATGTAAACTATCTGTTTGAGCATACATAAAACCAGATGTTAGAATGCTAATAAAAAGTAACAATTTTCTCATAATCAGAAGAATTAATTAAACTTAAGATACAGAATACCTTGAAAAGTTGCAATTACTGATTCAAAAAAACGAAAAAACAGTATGTAGTGGTATATCTTTAATGTAAGAAGCGAAATAATATTATAAACGGTAAGGTATATAATTTAAAGATGTTGCTTAGAGAGAAATTGTAGTACTATCTTTATTAATCATCTTAATATGGTATTTAGTACTAGTATCAGATTTTAAAACAGGCATATTATATTAATTAGAATTTAACCATGCATACAGCATGTAATAACTTGTGCACTACTATGAATCTATAACGAAGTAGTTGGAAATAATTTTTAAATTACTACGAATAACTTGAGGAGGAGTGGCGATAACTTAGCAAAGAATATGCAATAACTTGTGCACTACTATGAATCTATAACGAA
>CAIVPM010000056.1 GCA_903907815.1 uncultured Chitinophagaceae bacterium
ACTTCAGCTGCAGCCACCACCATAATGAAGAATACAAACAACTGTCCATCGGTACCCACCGTAGCATGATTATTTGCTGTGACAGAAGCGGTATAATGCATTTTAGAAAAAGCAACGAGCAACAGATTTACGGCATTGAGCATCAACTCGATACACATAAAAATGATAATCGTATTGCGACGAACCAATACGCCTGCTATTCCGATACAGAATAGCACAAAAGACAGAATTATATAATATTGTACAGGCATAATTAATAATTAATAATTAATAATTGATAATTGATAATTCATGAGTTAATCTTTTTTACCTATTACTACAGCACCTACCATAGCACTCAAAAATAATATACTCGTGATTTCGAATGGTACTACATACTGCGAAAACAATATTTTACCAAGGTTCTTTATCAGACCAATATCCCCATCTTTCATCAACAAATTTCTGTGACTTAATTCAGTAGCCTGACCTACCAGTGAAACTAAAATCATCAGCAAACTGCCTGCTGCTATAGCGCCTGCAAGTTTCATCCAGATGTTTTTGCGAGGCTCTGTTTCTTTGTTCAGGTTCATCAACATGATTACAAAAAGGAACAATACCATGATGGCACCAGCATAAACAATGATGTTTACAATTGCCAGAAACTGCGCATTCATTAATATGTAATGACCAGATATAGCAAAGAATACGGCGATTAACCATAGTACACTGTGTACAGGATTCTTACTAAATAATACCATCAATGCACTAACTACTGCTAATGCACTTAAAAACCAGAATAAAATATAGGTAGCACTCATGTTTTTTAATTTCCTTTTGCTAAAGCTAAATCAGCAGCCTCACTTAATGGGTTTGGAATCAGTAAATCGGGTTTACCATAAATGAATCCTCTTCTATTAAAATTAGCCGGAGCAAATGTTTCACTTAAATAAATTGCATCTTTAGGACAAGCCTCTTCGCAAAGACCGCAGAAAATGCATCTAAGCATATTAATCTCGTACTTAGCTGCATACTTTTCTTCTCTGTACAGCATTTCTTCGCCTTCCACTCTTTCTGCTGCTTCCATGGTAATGGCTTCGGCAGGACAAGCAACAGCGCATAGTCCGCAAGCGGTACATCTTTCTCTACCTTCTTCATCCCTGTTCAACACATGCAGGCCTCTGAATACCGGACTGAATGGTCGTTTTACTTCGGGATAATAAATAGTAGGTTTCTTTTTAAAGATGTGACTGAAAGTAGTCATCATCCCTTTTAATATATTCCAGAGGTATAAGCTCTCCACGAAAGTCATTGGCTTCCGGTTTACTGCTATTACTCTATTGGTTAGTGCCTGCATATTATTGATTAAAAATCGATGATAGGCTGCAAATATATTTACATACCGTATATATTACACAGTTATAATCAAAAAGTAAGTAAAATGTCAATTATCCCCCTACCCACCAATGTATTCTGTATTTTTTTTACTTTTTATTTCTTATTTTTTGCTTGATTTTGGGCGCATCCCTTCGGGTCAGGCTCATACCTTTGATTTTTAAACTTAACAGACAATTTGCCAGGCACCCTGGGGTTCGGGCTAAGCACAATTCAATATTGATGCACATGAGATAGGAATACCCTGGCAATTGTTTCTTTTTAATCCTCAACAGTACTTAAGCAGATAGAATATTTCTTTCATGCTGTGTAAAATATGAGCCAAGGGTATAAAGAACTGTCTGTTTATAAAAACAATCTTATGGTTAAGTATTCAATTGGATTAGACATTGGTAAGGAAAAAATCTATACCTGCTTTTCTATGCTGGATGAAAAACAACAGCTTTTTGTGAAACGTAGTTCTTCATTCCCTAACAACAGTAAGGGATTTGTAAAGTTGAGCGAATGGATTAACAAAGAACGTAAACTTCTTGATGCAGTTTTAATAGTAATAATGGAAGCTACTGGTGTATATCATGAGCAATGTGCATTATACTTATATGAACAAGGATTTGATATAACAGTTGTATTACCCAATAAGGCAAAGAAATATATTGCAGCACTTGGTATAAAAACTAAAAACGACAAATCCGATGCAGCAGCTTTAAGCCATATGGGAGCAAGACAATCCATGGATCTTTGGAAGCCAATGGGTAGGTATTTCTATGAATTACGTTGTTTAACTAGACACCACGAATCATTACAGGAGCAGAAAACGGCTACTTGTAACCAGATAGAAGCAATAGAAAACAGTATGTATTGTAATAAAGAGGTAATGAAATCATTAAAGAAGATACTTAAAACGTTGGAAGCTGCTATCTTGTCAACAGAAATTGCTATTAAAATACACATTCAATCTAATGAAGAAGTGTACAAAAAAGTTAAGAATATTATTACTATTAAGGGGGTGGGGTTACATACAATTGCAGTGATTCTTGCAGAGAGTAATGGGTTTTTATTATTTAAAAATCAAAGCCAACTGATCAGCTATGCAGGATATGATGTCGTAGAAAATCAATCTGGGAAACATGTTGGGAAAACTAAAATATCTAAAAAAGGAAACAGCCATATCCGACGAGCATTACACATGCCCTCATTATGCACCGTTACGCATAAAGAGCCCATTTTTCTAAATATTTATAATAGAACCTTTGAAAGGCACAAAATAAAAATGAAAAGTTATACCGCCATACAAAAGAAATTACTTTGCCTTATATATACATTATGGAAAAACAATACACCGTATGATAGAGAATATCATACTAAAATAATAACCAGAGAAGAGGAAGTGGAGCATTCCTCTCGGTTCGACTTCGAAGAAGTCGGATAAAAAATAGCTCTGAATAAACTCAGAGCTACACAAGGTATACAACCATTGAAGAATCAGTGTTTGCATCCTCTCGGTTAATTGCAAAAATAAGATAAAAATAATTTGGTTTATAAGACAGTACCTATCCACTTGTAT
>CAIVPM010000057.1 GCA_903907815.1 uncultured Chitinophagaceae bacterium
CCACAGCCACATATTTCACAGGCTTTGATGGTATTTGTAGTAATGATAATTAATAGAATGATATATATAAAACGTTTCATTTTTATGTTGTATTAAATAAATAAATGCAGCTCATAGACCATGTCTATGGAAGTTCGTTTTATAGTGTAATGCATACGCTATAAAATAGTAATGTAAAAAATAATTTCAGAGATATTTAGCTGTAGATAAAAGAATTCTACAGCCTTTTAATTATGCCATTCCCGGAGGTCTAAAACAACCGCGAGGCATTTGAAAAGTTCTGTTATCGTTGATTGTAGGATATAAATTAACGGAAGTGGTTCTCTCGGCAAAGCACATCTCATTAATCATTATAAAAGGTGAAAAGGTTTCGTTCTTATTTTCCTGTTTTCTCTCTGGATTATCGGCATCTTTCTTTTCATCCGCCTTCAGTTTCTTCATCATGGCACATTGACCATTACAATGCAATTTTGGGCGACTTTTATTAATACATGCTTTAGCATATTGTGTTGTATTACTATAATAATCCACCACAATAAATGCCTTATTAAAGCATTGAAAGCTGAATGCTATCAGAAGTATTAATGATGATATTTTTTTTAGTCCACCCATGTTGCTGCGCTGCAAATATAAAATTATATTTTATAGAAGATTATTTACTACAAATCCTTCTTATTAAACTTATTTAATGAAATCTTTACAGGAACAATTACCCACAACAACAAGATTACAAAAGAAATAGAGATTCCTGTAGTGGTGCCGAAAAAGTTCTTAAAAATAGCTCCGGTATATCCCATCAAAGCAGACACATCCATTTTTAAAAGAATAAGTATTCTACCAAGATCAATAGGATTTAAGGCACTGATACCAACCATTATTTTTTCTAATGGATAATCGGCAAACTGAAATAATAAAAATAATACAAGACCATCAAATAATATAGAAAAATATAACCACAATAAAATAGTTATACCAATACCCTTTGCCTTATCTCTTGTTTGTAAAGCAGCAAGCATGGCTATACCAGTAAAGATTATAGTAAGAAACACTCCAATTACTATCATCATGATACCAGTAATAGAAAATTCGTAAATACAGACAGGTAAACCAATTCCAACCAATAAAGCAATAGATAAGGAAGTGGCAAGGCCTGTAAAAAGGCTCATCCATATTGCTTTTCTTTTAAGTGGCTGACTAACTAACAGCTCGATAAACTCGGCACTATTGTAAATGTAAATTGCAGAAAATATGATACTGATTAATGGAACAATTATGAGTATTATATTCAGCAAACTAAGCAACCCTTTTGTAGAATTATCTTCCAGACTAAATACACTAAATGATATTGCCAGTAAACAGGCTGTATATGCCAACACAATCTTGTTGCGTAGTATATCTGTAATTACATATTTGATAATCTTTTTCATACAATACTATTAATCATTACGTTGGCTATAGCTTTCGATAATTTACTTTCCCCCGTATCTTTCTGCAATAATTCTATAGACTTCTTAAACATTAATTTTCCATCCTGCATATAGATCACTTCCGACACTAGATCATCTAATTCACTCAGAATATGAGAGGTTATAATAACCAGTTTTCCTTTCTTTATTTCTGTAATTATTTTTTCTTTCAGTATCTCCGATGATACAGGATCCAAACCGGCTGTAGGCTCATCCAGTATCAACACTTTGGGATTGAATAAAAATGCTAATGAAGCGCTTACTTTCTGGCGAGTACCCCCCGATAATGTCCTCATTCTTTTGTTGTACATTCCTTTCAAACCAAAAGCATCAATCAAGTCTTCATCAAAACCTGAACTTGTATGACGAATATCCTTCATCATATCTATCACCTGCCCTATCGTCATATTGTCAGGATACCTTCCTATCTGTGGCATATAGCCAATATATTCTCTATACTGCCAATCGTTCTGTATACTTTTTCCATTAAAAGATATACTTCCCGCATCGGGCATAACCATCCCTAGTATACTTTTGATTAAAGTAGTTTTCCCGCTACCATTCGGCCCAATTAAAGCAATACATTTAGCCGTTTCGCAAGTAACAGAAACATTATCCAGCACCTTTAATTTGCCAAATTGTTTCGATATATTTTCAATAACAATCATAATGGTAAGGCTTTCATTAATGGATGATTATCTTTTAAATTTTCAGGGGTTAAACTAGGTATTACTTTTTCTGTTTTATCCATCAACGATGCAATTAAACTTCGGAATAACATCATTGCAGGTGGATTCTTTTCTACTATCATCGAATACATGCTTACCGGACGATAGGGTATATCTCCAATCTTATCTTTATTCAAATCATAGCCTTCGTATTTATCCCAGTAATTGCCATCAAACTTGTTTAATACAAGAGAACCATTAGTGCCTACATCAAACGTGTTACCTATAAAATTATTGGAACGTAACACAATATCCATACAGCTTGCCTGAATCTTCAACCCCCACCCATTGTTCTTAAAAGTGTTTCTTTCTACTTGTATTCTACTGGCACCTTCCATGTAAATTCCACTGGTGTTTTTCTCAAAGTGATTCCCTTGAATATAGCTGTCAGATATCTCCTTTAATAAGATTCCATAAGCTGCATCGCCCCAGTTTTCTTTAAAGTAATTGTTATACATCTTTACTCCGTGCGAATACATAACAGATACTCCTGATCCATTCGCCTCAAATCGATTGGTGATATAAGAATCATCGCTCGAAAACATGAAGTGGAGTCCGTAACGGAGGTTTTTAAAGGAATAGTTTCTCCAGATAACAGAATGGGTAACAAACTCAAAATATATTCCATCTCTATGACCAGAAATAGTGTTGCCAATTATTAGCATGCTATCGCTTTTCCAGCAATGAATACCATTGCCACTCTGTTGTTCTTCCTTTTGGTGTGCATTAATAACATTGTTCTTAATAGTACAGTTGCTGCCATTCTGCGAGTATATACCAAAGAAAGTATCATCCAGTATGTTATTAACAACAACAACATTGTGTCTATTGTATATTTTAATACCTGCAAAATCTATTACACTCGACTGTCCCGAATGCTGTAGTTTAAAACCATCAATCGTAACATTATCTACCTTAACAGAAATAATTTCATACAGATGTTCACCCTCCAGAATAGGGTGATCTATTCCTTTTAAAACAATGCTTTTATCTATCACCAGATTTTTTTCGTGATAGATGTCTTTTTCTACCAGAATAGTATCATGATCTACCGAAGCAGAGATAGCCTTTGTAATAGTATTGTATGCCTGATGTCTGCCAACCTTTAAAGTCTTTGCAGAAAGTAAATCAGAACATAATATTAACCCTATTACAATAAATATTATTCTCATTTTATCAGTTGATTCCAGTAAACACTCGTACCCTGATATTTATCAATTAACTGCCATATAGAGTTCTTATCCCCTATTGCAGCAATGTTTCCATTCATAGGACTATTCAGCTTTTCGCTCTGCATCAAAGCAGCATCAGTAGCTTTTATTAATAGATGATCTGAAGAAGAAAAATCGGTGAGATAAACATCTTTAATCTCTTTAACTTCCAACATTTTATTATTGATAAAAGCCAGCACACAGTGCATATCATCGAACTTATAATTCCTTCCTTTAATGGTAACTATTTCTGCACCAAACTTTGGATCACTTACTACCATTTTACAAAAATAACATTGGTCTTTTCCTATAACAATGGCTTCCGGCTTTGTATTACAGGAACTCATACTTATCATAGATACAATTGCTATAATTGTCGACATGGAATAAGAAGATTTAAATTTCCTGAAATTCTTAAGCTCAATATAAAAACAAGCTACCAACATTGCACCTACTCCTATAAATATCCACCCACCTATATCGGGTATAGAATATGCACCAAAGTTCAGCAGTTGTTTAAAACCTATTAATGGTGGCTGATAAGCCATACCAGGAATTCTGATTGCAGCGTCAGGGTTTAAGTTATGACCATAATTATATTCCCACCTCCAGAAATCAGCCATAGCTACTATGCCAAATAATACAAACAATATTACACCGATATTTAATAATATTCTCTTATTCAAAGCAACAATAGCAAATACCAAAAGAGCAAAAAATAATATGATATACGTTAGTACCGTAAACTCTATAAAGTCTTGATTATGTAATGTTTTCATTCCTATATAATGGTTCAATCCATTAATAATATCTACATTACCCTTAAGCCCATTAGCATAAATATTTAACTGTAAACCTTCGGGATACTGTGGTGCATCCAGTTCTATTCTCCATATTGGCAAGAATAAAATGGCTACTAAACAAATACCACAGATAATCAATAATGTCCTTGTTGTTTTACTTAATCCTCCCTTCATCATTTCACATCTTTTATTAAATAAAAAGGGTGTAATCTGTCATTACTTATTTGTTTAATAAACAATAAAGTATAATAACACATTACACCCTTAAAATATTATTTTTTAGCTGGCGGTAAAAGCACAGCATCTATTACATATACAACACCATTGGAGGCAGGTACCGTAGCTACAATCGTAGCGCTATTATTCAGCATCACTTTACCGTCTTTCAACGTAACAATGATATCATCACCATTTACCATACCAATCTTTTGACCATCAGTAAAGCTTTCCTTTTTCAGCACCCCTACCGCTACATGATACTGCAGAATATTTTGCAAATCAGCTTTCTTATCATCCTTCATTAAACCATCTACAGTACCTGTAGGTAGTTTATCGAATGCTGCATTTACAGGAGCAAATACGGTAAAAGGACCAGCATTAGATAATGAGGTTACTAATTCAGCTTGTTTTACAGCAGCTACTAATGTTGAATGATCCTTTGAACCCATTGCAACTTTTACTACATCCTTTTGCGACATATCATCATTCACTTTTTCCTGACCTCCAGCTGCAACAGCAACATTATCGGTAGCAGGAGTTTTTGCTGCATCATCACTATTGCAGGAAAATAAAAATACAAAGCTTACTAAAGCTATAGCTTGCAATACTTTTTTCATAATTTTTTATTTATTTGATGTTATAATAAATCAGGCAATTAATTAGATTGCCTGATTTATATAAAGTAATTTATTTAGTTTTTTCTGATGCAGCAACTGGTGGTAAATTCTTTCCAGTACTAAACATTAAAGGCACAGAACTACCTGCAGGCGATACTCTTACATATCCTTGCATTTCCTGGTGTAATGCACTACAGAAATCGGTACAATACATTGGATACATACCTACTTTCTCAGGCACCCATTTCAAAGTTTGTGTTTCGCCAGGCATGATTAATAGTTCGGCATTAGCAGCACTCTTTATCGCAAAACCATGCGGCACATCCCAATCTTGTTCCAGATTAGTTACATGGAAATAAACTTCGTCTCCCATCTTTATTCCTTCTATATTATCGGGTGTAAAGTGCGAACGAATAGCCGTCATATAAACATGCACTTTATTTCCAACTCTTACTACCTTAGCCTCTCCTTCACCTTTAGCAGCAAATGGATTTGTATTCTCATCTATCTTAAAGAATTTTACAGAATTATTTCTGATCACATCAGCAGCTACCGCCTGTGCATAGTGTGGTTCTCCAGTAGTAGGAAAATCTAAAATCAGCTGCATTTTATCGCCACTAATATCATACAACTGTGCACTTTGTGCCAGTTCTGGACCAGTAGGTAAATAACGATCTTTAGTTATTTTATTATACGCTATTACATACTTGGCATTAGGCTTCTTAGTATCTCCACCAGGAATACATAAATGTCCTACAGAGTAGTAAGTAGGTGCACGATCCAATACCTTTAAATCTTTGATATTCCATTTTACTATTTCAGAAGAAACAAAGAAAGAAGTAATAGCATTACCCTTACCATCAAATTCCGTATGCAAAGGCCCTAAACCTGGCTTAGGAACTTCTCCGTATAATGCAGATTCATATTTCACCACAGGAATACCATCAAAGTCTGCTATAAAGTCTTTCTTAGCAATTGCAGCCATTAATTTATCAAAACTAAATACCGGTATCAATGCAGCTAGTTTTCCACTACCTACAATGTATTCACCCGTAGGATCTACATCGCAACCATGTGGCGATTTAGGACATGGAATAAAGTAACAGATATCCTTTAACTCCTTCGTATCCAATACCGTAACTTCTGTTCTTATTTCAGAGGTAGCAGTATGTGTTTTTTCGTTATAAACATTATGCGCATATTTCACTGGAACTTTCTTTCCTTTTCCAGCTTTCAGGTATTCTTCTGCTTTCTTCCAGTTTACAGCCATAATAAAATCCTTATCTTTCTGTGAAGCATTTACTTCAAGTAAGGTATTAGCTTGTTCTGTATTATAGCAAGAAAAGAAAAACCAACCATGAGACTTTCCTTTACCAGCATGACTCAAATCGAAACTTACGCC
>CAIVPM010000058.1 GCA_903907815.1 uncultured Chitinophagaceae bacterium
ATATTTGCGGCAAAGAATTTCAACCCACTCCATCCATTTTCAAGTTCTGATTCTTTTAAAATGAAGCGTAGGCCGATTTGGAAGCGAGCTTTGTTTCAGTGATTTTATTGTAAGAGGCATTTAAAATATATATTAAACAAATAGAATCAAAAAAACATAGTCAAAGAGCTATTAAGGATAATGAACCTGCACCAGCACAAATGACAATACCAGATGACCTTTGTCATTACTCAAAAAATGAATTAAGGACTCTAACAGTAAGAGAAATGGCTAGATTTCAATCATTCCCAGATTGGTTTGTTTTTCGTTCTAAAATAACTACTGGTGGACATCAGCGAAAGTTTGAAGTACCACAATATACACAAGTTGGAAATGCTGTTCCGCCTATACTTGCAAATGAATTAGGAAAAACTATCAACAACCTATTAAAATCAATTAAGTAATGGCTAGACAACCAAGAATAAAAGGAGGCGAAAAAAATACTAAGACAGGTCAGAAATGGACAAAAGAAGAATTAAGTAAAGTTCTTGAACTTTTTCTTTCTGACAGACAACTTAAAATACACGAATCAAATGAAACAATACAACAACTTGCAATACATTTAGAAAGAACAACAAGAAGTGTTGAAGCTCAGCTACTCATGTTTCGTAATCTTGATAAGTTTGGTTATTATGGATACGGGAATATGAATACAATTTGTAAAGCACTTTGGAAAGATTATATTGATAAATCAATTATATAAAAATGGAACAATTTAACTTAACACCAAGTCCTGCATTACTTGACCTTTTAGGAAAAATTCCTTTTAAGGGTTGGCAGTGTGTTGCTGAATTAATAGACAACTCTATTGATGCAGTAATAAACAATAACAGTAAACTAAAAGATTTTCAAAAAGTTATTTCTGTTTATATTCCTACTAAAGGAAAAATAGCTGATAACCAACCATTAGTTATTGAAGATTGGGGTATTGGTATGACAGAGGAACAACTTGAAAATGCAGTTAAGGCTGGATTCTCTAGTAAAAATACTGCATCTAATCTTGGTTTATTTGGAATGGGGTTTAATGTTGCTACTTCTCGACTTGCAAATTCTGTCCAAGTTTGGACATCAACTGAAAGCATGAAAAATGAAGTTGGTGTATGTATTGATTTAAGAGAGATGAAAAAAACTGGTTCTTTTCATCGTCCTAAAATGGAAAGGGAAAAAAGACCTGACAAGATCTCTGGTACAAGAATTGAAATTTATGATTATAAACTGGAGGCATCGAATTTACTTCAATCAAAACAGATTACAAGAGAATTAAATAGAGCATATTCAGAAAGAATATTTTCAGAATACGGAATTAAAATTAATGTAAATGGAGAACAGTTAACTCCATTTAAATTTTGTACTTGGGATAAGAAACGTTCCGTAAAAAATAAGTATGAAGATATACCTGCTTTTATTGAGATTGATGAACATTTGAATGAAGAAATGTTTTGTGAGAATTGTTTTGCATGGTTAGGAGATTCAGTAGATACACCAGTTAGTATTGAGTGTCAATATTGCCACACTACTGATAGAATTATAAAGAAAGATATTTACATAACAGGTTGGGTTGGTATTCAGCGCTATTCAGATACAGACCATTATGGAATTGACATTTCCCGTAACGGCAGAATTTTAAGCAAACTTGACAAATCTTTTTTTTCATGGGATAACGAGAATGGTAAAGATGATTCAAGATTTAATCCTGAATATCCAAGAGATACAACATATGCGGGAGGAAGAATTGTTGGACAACTTGAAGCAAATTTTGTAATACCAAAATATACTAAAGATGATTTTGAAAGGGATGACAAATATTGGAAGAAAGTAGTAAATTTTATTCGTGGTGAAATGCCTTTACAACCTGATCTTTCTAGTTCTTTCGGTTACCGACAACCAAATAAAAGTCCAATTGGTAAATTATTTAATGCGTATAGAAAGATAAATCAACCTGGTTCAAAAATGCTAGTTTTTGCAAAAGAAGATGGCAGTTGTGATCATGTAACATCTAGGAATTGGGCTACATATTTCTATGAAGGAAATCCAGACTTTCAAGATGATACTAAATGGTGGGAAGCTGTAACAAAAGCTGATTTGAAAGAAACTCCATCAACATTTAATCCACTTAACCCAACAGGTAAAGCAGTTCCACAGGATATAACAAAAATTGGCACAAGTAAACAACAACCAGTACCAGAAAAATATCCCGGGAAAAAACTATTCAAAAAAACGCTTCATTTTGATTTAGAAAAATTGCTTGGTGAAAAGCCAATTGATTTGACATTAATAGATTATTATCCAGAAAATGATTTAAATCTCCCAATAATTTTCGAGACACAAGGTACAATGTGGAAATTCAATGTATATTTAAATAATAATCATGCAATGTTTAGAGACTTTGCAGATGGCTATGAAGATTTAATTTATATGGAAACGGCTTCAATATATGCTCAAGCTAAAAATAAACTTGATGAATGGACTATAACAAGAATCTATTATGAGTTGAAGTCAAAATTTGCACTAGAATCAATGTTAAGCGTTCCTAACCTTATAGCTAAGGCAAGTAAGTTAATGAGAGACATTCAAAATAAACTTGTAACAGGAGAGGGAATCTCATTGCAAAGAAAACCTAACTTACAATCAAATGAGGAAGTTGCAATCAAAAAAAAGTATCTTGATTTAGAAGGTAAGAGTATTGATAACTACGATACCTTTTTATTGAATACAAAATTCTTAAAGTATCTTGACTTAAACTATATTTTTAAATTCGTTGAAGAATTTCCAGATATAGTTTATGATGGAAAAATTTTCAAATTACCATATATAGAATTAGATGAAGAAAGTAAACTGCATCAAACAAAAAAATATGCTGGTTACTTTAGTGATGTTCGCTGGTTTATGAATGAATTATCAAATGAAGGAGACGAAGCCGTAAAGAAATTAAAGCAACAAATTATTCGTAATCGATATAGTATAGAAATATTAGATGGAAGCATTAATAGATGATTCAAAAGGATTTCTTTCGACTGAAAGACTATCAAAAGGTTCATGGCAAGCATTTGAACGAGGAATTGCAAGACTACTTATGCATAGTGGATGGGAAATTAACGAACTTGTAGGAGGTTCTGGAGATCATGGTGCTGATATTATTGCTGCATATCGTGATAATGATGGGCAATTACTTGAATATATTTATCAAGCAAAGTTTTCTGAAAATAACAAGCCAATATCCCTTGATATAATTGATGATTTAAAAAGAGCAATGGAATATTATGGAATTGAAAGTGGTGTAGCTGTTTCCAATAGAACAATTTCAGATGCACAGAATACACGCTTAATGACTTTACAGAAAACAGGATATAATATTCAAACATTTCTTTCAAAAAGCATTTATGATACTTATACTCAACTTCAACCTTGGGCACCCGAAAAAAGAGCATTAAAGCAATATCAAGTAGAAGCACTTTCGAAGCTTCAATCTGCATTTTCAAGAGGTGATAAACATGGTTTAATTTGTCTAGCAACAGGATTAGGTAAAACTTTTGTTGCAGCTACATTTATTAGATGGCTATATCAAAATAATCCAAAAATTAATGTTTTAATTTTAGCAAATACAAAATCATTAATTGAACAGTTTGATAGATCAATATGGTCTAATCTTCCTAAATGGGTTGCAACACATTTGGTTTATGATTCTGAAAAGCCTACTTTTTTAGAAGGTGTTACTCTTTCAACTTTTCAAAGTTTTAATGATTTTCGTAAAAAATCAAGCGATTTTGAATATGATGTTGTAATAATAGATGAAGCACACCATGCTCCTGCAGACACATATATGAGTGTTATAAAGAAACTAAATACTAGATTTTTACTTGGCTTGACAGCTACACCATTTAGAAAAGACGAAAGAGATGTGACTGAGTTGTTTGGACCACCATTAGTTTATTATTCCGTTTATAAAGCCTTGCAAAAAGGTTATTTGGCTAAAGTTGATTACCATTTGCACAATGATAATATAGATGAGGATTGGATAACTCAAAACAGTAGAAAAGGTCATACAATAAAACAGCTTAATAAAAAAATCTTTTTGCCCGAAAGAGACGAAACAATTTGTGAGAAGATTTTTAAGACATGGTCAGAAAAAAAACTAGAAAGAGGAATTATATTTTGTAACAGTAGTGAACATGCTGAAAGAATTGAAAATCTTTTAAAATCGAACTTCCAAATAAGTGTTTGGTCTTTGACTACTAGGGTTAAAGATTCAAGAGAAAGAGCAAAACGATTACGTGAGTTCAGAACAGGAAAGTGTAGTATTTTAACTTGCTATGATATGTTGAATGAGGGGGTTGATGTTCCTGATGTTGATTTTATTGTTTTCTTACGTGTAACACATAGTAGAGTTTATTTTCTGCAACAGTTAGGCAGAGGGCTTAGATATAAAGAAGGAAAGTCTCTTTTAGTCCATGATTTTGTTGCAGATATCAGGAGGATTAAACGACTTAAATCTTTTCAGATAGAGTTTGATGAAGCAAGAAAAAATGAAATTGAAGATTTGTTCATTAATGATTCTTTTTCAATTTCTTTTTCTTCTGAACAGACTTTGAATTTTCTTGATCTTGTAACTAAAGATATTTCGGAAGAAGCCGATGAAAATGATGAAGTATTTTTCGATAACTATTAACTAATAAATAAAATGCCTACTGTAAATCTTTGGACAAGAGAAGAATTAATTTTGACCTTAAATTTGTATTTAAAATTACCTTTCGGGAAAATGAGTAGCCGCAATCCTGAAGTTAAAAATCTTGCAAGTATAATAAATAGAACTAAAGATTCTGTTGCTTTAAGATTAGTTAATTATGCAAGCGTAGACCCTTATCATATTAAAAGAGGTGTAAAAGGAATGCAAGGCGGTTTTAGACAAGTTAAACCAATATGGGATGAGTTTGTAAATAATAAAGAAGAACTAATTTTTGAGAGCGAAAGGATTTTGGCAGCTAAAGAAAACATGACCCTTGAAAATAAGTTTGAAGAATTACTATTTGATACAAAAGATTTGAAAGGTGAAGTAAAACTAAGGGCTGTAAAAACAAGGGTAAACCAGAATGTTTTTAGACAAATTGTTTTGGCTAATTATTCTTACAAATGCGCTATAACGGGAATTGATGTTCCAGAATTATTGTTTGCAAGTCATATCATTCCATGGTCGGAAAATGAACAAGAAAGATTGAACCCAGAGAATGGTTTATGTTTGTCTGCTCTTTATGATAAAGCCTTTGATAAGGGATTAATTGGAATAAATGAACATTACGAAGTGTTATTATCAAACGATTTGAAAAAGAAAAGTAAGCAAGGATTTTATTCTAAGCACTTTGGTTTGTTGGAGAACGAAAAGATTCTTGTACCCCAAAGATATTTACCTAATAAAGTATTTCTTCAACAACACTTAGATACCATTTTTGAGAAGAGAAATCAATAATGAATTGCCTATTATTTATTGTTGGTGAAGAACACCAACAACGACTACAATTTTAATCTACTGAAGCTTTATAAATACTGAGCGAGCGCCAAGGATAGCAGTGGTATCCTTTTTTGCGCTAACCTATACCTGACTAATGCTTTTAAACAGCGCAAAAAAGATACAAACGGATAGCCTGACCCGCAGGGGGGCGCCCAAAGTCTAATTGATGAATGCAAAGAGACAAGAGGAATACAAATACAAGTTACTGGTTACCCGTTACAAGTAATACAAGTGCAATATGTGAATTATGAATAATACTGGTAGAGTAAATGTTTGTTTGTCTATTAAATATTAAGAGCTTATTTTTATTCATTACATTCGTTTTAAATAGAGAATCATGCTCACCACAATTCAAGGTACTTATAAAAATGGTTTTATAGTGTTGGATGAACAGCCCCCTACTAACTTGCCAGTGAAAGTATTGGTGACATTTACTCAGGATATAATTGCTGATAAAACCTTTCAAATTTCTAAACGAAAACCTGGTTTTGCAAAAGGTGCCGTGTTATACATATCCCCTGATTTTAATGATCCAATTGATGATTTATTATAATAATTATATTTATTTGGTTCTTTAAATAGTTATTATATTGCATTATGAACTGGAAAGAATATATTGTATCTGATCAACGAATTTTATTGGGAAAAACTACCATAAAAGATACCAGAATATCAGTAGAACTGTTGTTGGAATTGTTTTCTTCTGGCTGGTCAAAAGAACAAATATTAGCTTCATATCCAACTATAAACGTAGAGGCTATTGATGCAATTATAACTGAGTTGGCTAATTTATAATTTGCTTTATCCTTTATCATCCACCAATTCATTCTTGAACTGCATTTCGTACAGGGAGGCGTAGTAGGCTCCTTTTATTAATAGTTCCTGATGGCTGCCCGTTTCTACTATACGGCCTTTATCCATCACTACAATTAAATCGGCTTTCTGGATAGTGGACAATCGGTGAGCGATAACAATGGAGGTACGGTTTTTAATAAGCTCTTCTGTAACCTTTTGTACCAATTGCTCGCTTTCGGAATCGATAGAGGAAGTGGCTTCGTCCATAACAAGAATAGCGGGATTGTATAGCACTGCACGGATAAAAGAAATGAGCTGTCGCTGACCGAGGCTTAAGGAATTTCCTCTTTCGCGTACTTCGAAATCGTAGCCGCCGGGAAGCTGTAAAATGTACTCGTGAATGTTGAGCATTTTAGCTGCAGCAATTACCTGCACTCTGCTGATATCGCTATTGCGGAGGGTGATATTATCGATAATAGATCCAGAGAATAAAAATACATCCTGCAATACGATACCTATGTTTTTGCGCAGTAATTCCAGAGGATAATCTTCTACCCGTTTACCATCGATAAGAATATCGCCTTTCTGGTGCTGGTACAACCGATTTAAGAGGGCCGTAACAGTTGTTTTGCCACTACCTGTATGACCTACTAAAGCCACTGTTTGTCCGGCTTTTACCGAAAAACTAATGTCCTGCAATACCCACTCTTCTTTATTGTAAGCGAAGTACACTTTATTGAACACCACATCGCCTTTTACTTTTATAAAATGCTGTCCCTCGATGTTCTCGGTAGTCTGCAATGCATCGTTGTTTTCGAGCACGGTAAATACTCTATCGGCAGCAACCATACCCATTTGAATAACATTGAACTTATCGGCAATGATTCTGAGGGGACGAAATATCTGATTGATACAGAGAATGAACATGATAAGCAGTCCGGGTTGCAACTGCTCGTTTGCTACCCACCATACTAATAAACCGAGGCTGATGGCGAGGACCAGCTCTACAAAAGGAAAGAAGATGCTATAAGCGAGGATTGCTTTTATATTGGAATCGCGATGGCGGATATTGATGGCTTTAAACTTTGCTAATTCTCTGTCTTCGGCAGCAAAGGATTGTACTATAAACATACCGGTAAGATGCTCCTGTACAAAGGCATTGAGCGATGCTACGGCATTGCGGACATTGATAAAGCTTTTGTTGACCGCTTCTTTGAAAAAGTATGTGGCTACCAGTAAGAATGGAAAGGTGGACAGGCTGATAAGGGTAAGACTTACATTGAGATAAAACATGAGCGATACGGTGCAAATGATAGTGAGCAGATCGGCAATGATGGGAATGAAGCCATCGCTGAAAACATCGTTGATACTTTCGATATCGTTGATAGTACGGGTGGTAAGTGTACCGATGGGTGTTTTATCGAACTGGGATAAATTTAGTCCGAGTACTTTGCTGAAAACGGCTTTACGGAGATCGTTAATTACGTACTGTCCTAACCAGGAAGTAAGGAAGCTGAAAGCAAAGCGCATGCTGGTTTCTACCAGTAATAATACAACCTGCAATATGCTGATGGCGATAATAAACTGTGCGAGCGAAAAGTGATTGGGCAGGAACAAAATGCGTTGTAAGAAAGCGGAAACAGGGGTACTGCTATGGGTAACGGTATTGACTGTAAGATTGATAAGATAAGGACGAAGTGGGGTAATGATGGCGAGTAATATACCGAGAAAAATAGCGAGGGACAGGAACCTTTTATAGGGCCTGACAAAGAACAGGAGTTTCCTGAATGTTTTAAAATTGACTATTTTCTTTACGGGAGTATTGCTCATGATATTGGGCAAAAATAGGTTTTGGGAAACAAAAAAACAGAATACTTTATTCGTAAAAACTAAAATTATTATATTCGTCGCATGGCAACAGAACAAGAAATGATGGAAGAAGGGGTTGTGGCTAAATATAATCTGACTGCTGAACAGGAGAAAAAGGAAATTGTTCGTCAGTACAGGACCTTATTAAGAGCGCTTAGACCCAAACTTACGAAGAATGGCAGGGAGAATATCCGTGATGCCTTTGAGATGTCGGTAGAGGCGCATAAGAGCATGCGCAGAAAGAGCGGTGAGCCGTATATACTGCACCCACTGGCAGTAGCAATGATTTGTGTGGAAGAGATAGGGCTGGGTATACGTAGTACTATCTGTGCACTGCTGCACGATACAGTGGAAGATACGGATATATCGCTGGAAGATATTGAAAGAGAGTTTGGTACGGAGATTGCGCGTATAGTGGATGGCCTTACCAAGATATCGAACGTAATAGATACGAATAGCTCGAAGCAGGCGGAGAACTTTAAAAAGATACTGCTTACGCTTACCAACGACCCGAGGGTGATACTGATAAAGCTTGCTGACAGGCTGCATAATATGCGTACGCTGGACAGCATGAAAAGGGATAAGCAACTGAAGATAGCATCGGAAACAGTATATGTATACGCTCCGCTGGCACATAGAATGGGATTGTACTCGATTAAAACCGAGATGGAAGATCTTTCCATGAAGTATCTGGAGCCGGAGATGTACCGCAATATTGCTAAAAAGCTATCGGAAACGAAGCGTGAGAGAACACGCTATATCAATGAATTTATTCGTCCGCTAAAAGAGAAGATTGCTGCATCGGGACTGGACTTTGAGATTTATGGTCGTCCTAAAAGCATACATTCTATCTGGAACAAAATAAAAAAGAAGGGCGTAACCTTTGAAGAGGTGTATGACCTTTTTGCTATCAGGGTAATATTGAATTCTTCGCCTGAAAGAGAGAAGGAGGATTGCTGGAAGGTATACTCGGTAATTACGGACGAATATACTCCATCGACAGAGCGTTTGCGCGACTGGCTGAGTAACCCTAAGAGTAACGGTTACGAGGCCTTGCACACCACGGTAATGGGCCCACAGGGTAAATGGGTGGAGCTGCAGATAAGGACGAAGAGAATGAACGAAATAGCGGAGAAAGGATTGGCTGCACACTTTAAGTATAAAGAGGGTAGTAGTACGGCTGATGACCGCTTTGATAAATGGTTTGGACAGATAAGAGAGGCACTGAGCAATAACGAATCGGACGGTATAGATTTTCTGCAGGACTTTAAGACTTCGTTCCTGGCGGAAGAGATTTATGTATATACTCCAAAGGGTGATGTGAAGATGTTGCCTACAGGTAGTACAGCACTGGACTTTGCCTTCTCGATTCACTCGGATGTTGGTTGTAAATGTATTGGTGCTAAAGTGCAACATAAACTGGTGCCTATTAGTCATAAGCTGCGCAGCGGGGATCAGATAGAGGTGATAACGAGTGGTAAACAAAAGCCTAACGAAGACTGGCTTTCGTTTGTGGTGACTGCTAAAGCGAAAACAAAGATTAAAGATGCGCTGAAGGAGGAAAAGAGGAAGGTGGCCGATGAAGGTAAATATACGCTGCAAAGAAAACTGGATAATATGGGCGCTGCCTATACTCCGGGTAATATAGATGAGGTGGTAAGCTATTATAAACTTAATTCTCACCTGGAACTATTCTACAGAATTGCGATTAAAAACATTGATCTCAGAGAGCTGAAAGAGTTTCATGTTTTAGGGGATAGACTGGAGCAGCCGAAGCCAAAAGTGGTTACGGTAATTGATCATCATCATGATCAGCATTTACAGAAACATATTTCGAAAAAGGATTCTGAACTGATCATCTTTGGAGAGAGTAGCGATAAAATAAAATATTCCTTAGCACAATGCTGTAACCCAATACCGGGGGATGATGTGTTTGGATTTGTAAGTAGTGGCAAGGGATTAATTATCCATAGAACGAGCTGTCCGAATGCGCCACAGATGATGGCTAACTATGAACATAGAATAGTGAAGACCAAGTGGGCTAAGAATAAAGACATTTCCTTTATGACGGGTCTTAAGATTGAGGGACTGGATGATGTGGGGATTATTAATAAGATTACGAATGTTATTAGTGGTCAGATGATGATAAACATTGCTGCGATGACGATTGAATCGACTCAGGGCGTATTTAAGGGAAACATTAAAATATTTGTTCACGATAAGGAGGAACTGGAAGAACTACTGACACACCTGAAAGAGATAAAAGGGGTGAATAGTATTACGAGGTATGAGCCGGATGTGGAGGGGTAATTGATAATGGATAATTGATGATTGATAATTAATACAGGGAGGTAGGAGGTAGGAGAATACAGTATACATTGAACCACAGAGGCAGGGCGACAGGGAGTTTCACTGCTTTTTTTCTATACTAATATAGAGGACAGAGAGAATCGCAAGTGATTAAATGTTTTTAGAACTGATGAATTTTAATTCTATATTTAAATTCATCAGTTATTATTTTTCATTCTTCATACATCATTCTTCATTCAACATTTAAAATTCAATATTCAACATAATGTATTTATGCTTTGTTGAAGTAGTTTATTTCTTTCTGGAAATCTAAGTAGGGATGCTGTTCTTTTAATGCTAATACTTTGGCTAAACAACTCTTCAGGAAGGATTGATGCTGGTTGGAAGATTCGTTGAATGGCTTGTGCTTATAGGCAATATTCATTTCTTCTATTGCTTTATTCAACTGTACAGTTTCCTCTTTCATATAAGCTTTTACCATCTTCTCCCACACATAATCGGATGCTAAATAATTGGGGTGAACCATATCCTCGGAATAGAACCTGTAATCTCTTAAATCGTCTATTACAATTTCATAGGAAGGGAAGTAAAAACAATTTTGTTCGTTGCTGTTTACTATAGCATGAACAGCATCTATCAGCACAGCTTTGCTGCGATTATTTTCTATGAGTCCTTCTCTTAAATGACGTACAGGACTGATAGTATAAATGAATTTAATATCCGGATTGATGGACAAGACTGCTTGCATCATATCCTTTATCATTTCTACTGTTTCGGGACTGGACAGTAATCTTTTTGTAAACCAACTGGAAGGGGCTTTATGGTTGTTGGAAGCGACTTTACCCTCCTCGGCACCTTGTGCTTCCTTGGTAAAAGTATATACCCAAGCCGAACCAAAAGTGATGAATAAATAATCGGCTTGCTTTAAATAATTATGAGCAGCACTGGTAGATTCGTTTATTAAATTAACGGCCTCCTCTGCAACAGGATCGGAGTACCTGCTGTGATGATTCCAGCTATGATAAGCTTCGTTGTAATAGAATAAATTACTGGTAGTATAAGTTGGGTTGTATACATATTCTTTTATGGCTTTGCAAACACTTACCGGATTGAATAATATACCATGCGGGTTCTGGAGATTATTGAACTTTAACTGGGTGAATTTATTGCCAATATTCTCTGTAAAGCAGGAACCTATAAGCAATAGTTTATCATGATGGCTAATATGGAATCCAGGATTTCTTACCTCTAATTCTAATCTTAGTTTCATGATGTGTGTTTTGAAGAGTTGCAAATGTATAAAAAATACAAGGCACAAAGGCACTAAGGCAACGAGGCACAAAGGAATACAAGGCAATAGGCAAGGAGGCAAGAGTAATACAAGGAGATAGGAGATAGGAGGTAGGAGGAATACAAATACATAAAAAACACAGAGACACAGAGAATACCTTTTTATTATGATATTCTGATACTTTGAAATTTAATACAAATACAGAGGGACACGGAGAACA
>CAIVPM010000059.1 GCA_903907815.1 uncultured Chitinophagaceae bacterium
ATGTTGAATATCTTTTTCATTTTTCTAAATTAGTTAAAGTTAAAATTTATAACGAATGCCAAATAAATAGGTGCCTTTATAAAAATCCTTGAGAACTATAATCTTATTTGCAGGATCTGTTTGCAATGGAAGAGGTCTTGAAGTACCAGTAGCTGTAGGGTGCAAATAATTATTATAGGACTGATGTAATTCAAGAATATATGGTGTATTGGTAAGATTGTTCAACTTACCATAAAAAGAAAGCTTTTTAATGATTCTTTTTTCGAAGGAGATATCCAATTGAGTAGTTGGTGTTTGCCAGTAATCAAGTCCAAGATTAGGGCTCACCATGGCAATTCTTTCACCAGTGTATACAAATGACACTTGCAAATCAAAACCAACTGTAGGATTTTTATACATTACAGAAATATTTCCTATATGTTTTGATTGACCTTGTAAAGGTCTTGTTTCAGCAACAGATTTAGATTTAATCTGACCGGACAATGTATCACGGAAAATGTACTTTTTGTTAGTAGATATTTTTGATTCTGTGTAGGTATAACTTGCCGAAACGCCAAATGCTCCAAAATACTTAGTGAATAAAGCTTCAAACCCAAAATTGGTAGCAGTTCCAAAGTTCTCTGGTACAAGGTTTTGTGCAGTTGCTTTACCTCTTACTGAGTCAATGGTATACTCTATAGGATCATTAATATTTTTATAAAAAGCACCTATTAAAAGCTGATCTGTTTTCTTTGAAAATAATTCATAACGAAGATCAATATTATCAGCTGTTGTATGATTCAATTTAGATGGATTACCTACCGGTTTAAATGTTTCAAAACCACCTGGCCCGTCAGGAATCATTTCAGCAAACCCTGGTCTGGCTAATGCTTGATAATATGCAAACCGTACTGATTGCGTTTTGTTTAATTTATATTTCAACTGAACACTAGGTAATACATCGGTATACCAAATAGAACCTGAGATATAAGGCAAAGAGGAATCTAAATCAGTACTGTAATGTTGATGTGTATATTCAACTCTTACGCCACCAATAGCCTCTAATTTATCTGTAAACTGAACCTTTCCCTGTAAATAACCTGCAGAAACAGTTTCATTAAAGTTGTAAGTATTTCCATTATTAAAATCTGGAGTAGAATATCCAGTTCCTTTAAATGTAAAAACAGCATTATTTATATTAGTATAAAGTTGATTGGCCCCTGTTGAAGATAATACAGGAGTTAAACTGTAAGAATGATATAAATTATCTCTGGTTTTATCTCTTATTACACCCCCTAACTTAAATTCTGTTTTTTTACCAAACAGCTTGGTTACTTTACTCAAATTTAAATACGCATCCAAATCTTTATCACTGTTATAAGACCATGTATGTGATAAAGATTGTACTTTATCATCTGCAGGAATTGCAACAGGATATTCATGGGTAAACTCAGCTTCATCTGGTTTGTGGTTTTCTGCTATAGAATATACTAATGACCAATCAAATTTTAAAGAAGAAGAAAGCGTATGCATTCCTTGTAAAGTAGTATTATAAATAGACTGATATTGCCAGGTGCTTCTATATAATTTATCCACTAAAGAATTTAATGCAATTGTATCACTAACAAATCTAGTAATGTAATCATCTAAACGAACATAGGTATTAACTAAAGATATTTTATTATTTTTATTGATCTGATAATCAAACTTAGCATTTAAACCAATTCTAGTGTTCTGGCTGGAATAAGTACGAGCTTCCAGATCTTGAAACTCAGGAATATTATTAATACCTGGCTGACCATTTGGTAAAAAGAAAGTTGAATTGGTTCCTTTAAAGATATTCTGATAACTACCAGAAACAATCATTCCAAACTTTTTCGTTTTGCCAAACCTATTCCCATATGTAATGCCAAACGTTGCATTAACTGGTTTACTTACCGCGTTATAATTTAAACTTCCTACCTGGAAATCAGATGGTTTAACAATATAACTTGCTCCATGAATTTGAGTAGGCGATTTATTATTAATACCACTATGAGCAAAATGTTGAAAATCCTGATCATTAAAAATATCGCTATACCCAGTAGAAGCATTTAATGACAGTAACCTTTTTTCGGGAGCATCTTTCATTACCAGATTTATAGTGCCTCCTATTGCATCTCCTTCCATTGAAGGAATAAGACTTTTACTTACTTCTAATCTTTCCAGTAACTCTGAAGGAAATAAATCTAATGGAATAAATCTGTTTTTATTATCAGGGCTTGGAATTTTAATACCATTTACTAAGGTGTTGATATAACGCTTTTCCATACCTCTGATAATTGGATATCTACCCTCCCCATTTCCACTTCTTTCTATGGATACACCACTTACTCTTTGTAAAGCATTTGCAACCGTAATATCGGGTAATAACTGTATTGCTTTTTCGGATAATACATTTACAATAGGATCGGAAATCTTTTCAATCCTTCTTGCACCATTATCTCCATTACGGCCCAAATCGGAAGATATGGTAATAGAAGTCAGTTCAGTTGCTCCTGGTTTAAGATTAAATACAATTGATTTAGTTTCATTACCACTAAAGGTTACTGTTTGTTTAACAGTGTCTTCATACCCTTCATATTTAACCAAAACTGTAAAGGAGCTACCAGTTAATTTAGCAAATGAAAATGATCCATCAAGTTTGGTTAACGTTTTAGTTTTACTATTTTCCAGTTTAACAATAGCACCCACCAAAGGTTCTCCAGTTGCAGCATCCAGTACTTTACCTTTAATGGTTTGTGCTGATAAAGAACCCGATGTTACAATTAAAATCATTCCAATTAGAATACCAAAGAATTTACGCATGATTGTTTGAAGTTTTTTCGAAAAATGTATTTATTACTTTTAATAGAGTATACTTATAAAATAAGAAGGTATAAATTAAATTTATACCTTCTTAGAGAAAATAATTTTCTATACATTATTGTTTAATAAACTTAGTAGTAGCTCTATCAAGATTATTATCAATAACCAAGATATATGAACCTGACTTAAGGTTTTCGATATTCAATGAGATATCACTAGTTTGAACAGTAATATTATTCATTAAAAGTTTTTTCCCTTCCAATGAATATACTGACAAAGTCGTAAGATTATTTATATTAATATTATGAGTAATATGTAAAATATCTTTTACCGGATTAGGAGAAACTGAA
>CAIVPM010000060.1 GCA_903907815.1 uncultured Chitinophagaceae bacterium
CCAAACTTTCAGATATTCCGTTAAAACTTAAAGCATCTACTTAACTGGATGCTTTTTTTTATTCCTATAATCCCCCCTCAAAATGCCTTCCGACATGCGTCGGGGTTTTTATAGTTCATTTTGAACACTTAGTTTTTTAAGTGTTTAAAGTTGCCCTGAGGATACCGTCGCACCCTCGCTTACATCCGGAGCCAGAAGAGTCAATGTGTTCAGCACTGTCGGTCTTGTAAGTTGCCACCACAGCAGAGCCTACTCCACGTTCAGTGCTTTATTTTCGGTGCTTTAACACCAGTACTTTTATAATATTCTATCAATTCCTTAATATCCTCTATTGCTATCGCTTCAGTATATCCATGATGCGTATCTTCAATTAAAAATGCTCTATGTGTATTTATAGTAATTTTTACCCACTCCGTTCCTTTACCTCTTAATCCTGCTAATTGAGCAACTAAATTCTTATACTCCATTGACACAGGAACAGAGCTATATTTTGATTTTAATTCCTCAATCCAGGCTATTTTAGCTTCAGCTATAATTCCAGCAGCACCTTTTCTTATATTACCTGCAATTGCTTTGCATGATGCAGAGCAATACTTTGAATCTGTTCTTTGTGCTTGATATTCCTTTTTACAATTCAGACACACCTTATCGTGTCGCTTTAAACTTTTCATGGTGCAAAATTAATCTATATATAAACACAAAACTATTAAATGTAACTACTTTTATGAACATGATATTAACAATAGTCGTATAATATACGTTTATCAATCGTAAAAACATATTATATCAGCTTCACAATCGTAGAGCTCCAGTAGTTTAATTAATCTATCCTGTCCTCCGTATTCATATTCATTAAGACAATGGAGTGCTATTTTCTTACTTACAATATCTTTGTAAACTCCGATAGGTATAGATATTAGCGTTTTTACCTTTCTATCATCCTGCAATATTTCTGCATCGCTTTTTACTTCTATATCATTAAAAAATGCTTTGCTATGATGATATTGCCGTTTACCTTTCATTACCTTGATATATTCCTTTGCAGCTTCAATATCGTTATCATCTATTAATTGAAAGAAGTTCTTTCCTTTGCTTGATTTCTTTAGGTTTCCTCCTACCATTTCCATTTCTATCATTCCCTTAAATAGATAGTCCGACATATCATCTAACTTGCCGTTCCACTTATCTACAACTACTGTATGCTCGTTAATTATTAATCCGTATTCAGATAATTTCTTTTTATACAAACCTATAAATGTTTTGATAGATACCTCTATTTCTTTATCTCCAACGAATAACGCATGTAAATGCGGATGCCAACCATTTGCGCCCTTCAGTACTTCCAATGAACGAAGGAACTGTATAGGTACATTTTTTTTCGATTCAGTCCATCTCCGGTGCTTATTTGCGTAATTAAATGCAGATAATAACCATGTATGTAATTTATCCAGCCGGTCCGCCTGTTTATGTTGTAATGTAAACGTAACGAATAGTACTGTTTTACCTTTATCTTTATATTGATTTAATTGCCTGTAAACATCATTAGCCCTATGTTTCATTATTTTATACATGCAATCGGGGCAAAACCAAACGGAACCACATCTTTGCATATTTGCATAGTAAATACCACCTTTTTCGCCCTGTACTACTTCAACTGACTGCTGATCCTTATTAATACATCTTGTACCACAATAACCAACTCTATCAACGAATTCGCCTATTTTTACTTTCTGCTTACATTTATGCTTTTTGTAATCGTATTTTAATTTTCTTAATTCATCTTCGGTAATCTGTTCTCCTTTATTGGTGCGGTTGGAGGAGTAACTCGTAGTATTACCAAGAGGGACACTTTTTGAATAGGGTAGGGGAGGGGTTATATGTTTATTATCCGTATAACTTACGCTTAATAAACGTAAGTTTTTATTTTTTGTTACGGTTACTGAATTATTTTGTACTTTTGTCATTGTATTTTTATCCGTTTACCAATTGTGAATATCATCCGGTCGCCAAACTTTCAGATATTCCGTTAAAACTTAAAGCATCTACTTAACTGGATGCTTTTTTTTATTCCTATAATCCCCCCTCAAAATGCCTTCCGACATGCGTCGGGGTTTTTATAGTTCATTTTGAACACTTAGTTTTTTAAG
>CAIVPM010000061.1 GCA_903907815.1 uncultured Chitinophagaceae bacterium
AACATCTCCAGGGGCAATTTTATCATTGGTTATTAATCTATCCTTTCGCCATCTTGCAGACATATTTCCATTTACAGCAACTGTTCTTACAACATCACCTACATCGGCAGTTTCGCCACCTAAGTAATGTATGTTTACACCAAACTTGGCCAGCTTTTCTATAAACTCACGGGAACCTTCAATCAAAGCTTCTATAACTTCGGCAGGTATCAGTTTTTTATTTCTGTCAATGGTAGAAGAGAACAAAATATTATCATAAATACCTACACAAAGCAAATCATCCAGGTTCATTACAATGGCATCTTGCGCTATACCTTTCCAAACACTTACATCGCCGGTTTCTTTCCAGTATAAATAAGCTAAAACGCTCTTACTTCCCGATCCATCGGCATGACTAATATTAATATAATCTTCATCACCACCCAGAAAATCGGGGAATACCTGACAGAAAGCATTTTTGAATAAACCTTTGTCTAAATTGCGGATGGCATTGTGTACTTCTTCTTTCTGAGCGCTTACACCTCTTAATGAGTATAGTGACATAAAATAAAATTATGTGGTGGAATATTATTTTGATTGCAAATGTACAGTACATTGCGCAGCTAAAAATGTAGAAGTGTATAAATTGTAGCAGTAAATTATGATGAAGATTTTTGACGACGTAAACAATATTCCTCCATTTAAAAATGCTGTACTCACCATCGGAACTTTTGATGGTGTACATAAAGGGCATCAGAAGATTATTGCACAATTAATTGACGAGGCTAAAAAGATTGATGGTGAAACGGTAATAATTACTTTTTACCCTCACCCAAGACAGGTTATAAAACCAGATTCTAAAATTGAATTTCTAAACGATCTTAAAGAGAAAGCTACTCTACTGGAAGCAGCAGGTGTGGACAATCTTGTAGTTATCAATTTCAATGAATCATTTGCTAATTTAACTGCTGAAGAATACATTAATGATTTTCTGATTAAGACTTTTAACCCCAGAAAAATTGTCATTGGATACGATCATCGCTTTGGTAAAGGCCGAACCGGAGATTATACTTTACTGGAAAAAGCCGGAACTATAAATGGCTTCGAAGTGCTGGAACTATCTGCACAATTATTAGACCAGATTACTATTAGCTCTACCAAAATAAGAAATGCTTTATACGAAGGTGATATCTCCCTGACAAACAATCTGTTAGGCTATATATTTTCTTTTTATGGTAAAGTTGTAGAAGGGAACAAACTGGGCAGAACAATAGGGTTTCCTACAGCTAATATCCTACTGGACAACGAAGAAAAGATTATTCCGTTAAATGGCGTTTATGCTGTACAAGTAATTGTAAATCAATTGATTTATAATGGAATGATGAATATTGGATTTCGCCCAACTGTGGATGGTAAAAAGAGAACAATTGAAGTAAATATATTCAATTTTGATCAGGATATTTATGGAGAAAGCATAGTAGTAAAATTGCTACATTATATTCGTCCTGAAGTAAAGTTTAATGGAGTAGATGCTTTGAAAGAGCAACTGAATAAAGATAGAATTGCTGTAAAGGAGCTATTAGAAAAAGGGGTATAAATAGCTATTTATTTGCCAGTCATAAACTTAACAATAACCAGTAATCCGCCTAAAATGGCTATAAGCTGAACTAAACCTGTTAGAAATAATGTTTTGTACATATCCAGTTTAGATTGATTGATATCATCTTTCAAACGCATTTCCAGTCTAAGAATATCCTCCCCAAAGAGGCTTTTATAATCTGATGCTTTCCCAGTAATTTTCTCAGTAACTACATCTTCTATTGCTTCCACAATCTTTCGCGCCTTTTCCGCCGGAATATTCAATTCCTTGTGCAAAGCATCCAATAAACGAAAGTTAATTATGTTCATTATAAATAGTTGTTACAAACGAAGTTATTTGTTTAATTGAAGTAGGCATAAGTATTTTAAATAGGTTAATCACAAAATAAAATATTTTTCCCAAAACAGACCGTTCATCACAATATTGTCATTTAAAACAACGTATTAATGGTCTATTCAACAAAACGATTATTTTTGTGTTTAGAACAAACAAATAACAAATATGTATCCAGCCGAGATAGTGTTGCCGATGAAGGCCGAGTTGACAGAAAATGGTTTTTTAGATTTAACCAGCGCCAGTGAAGTAGATTCAGCTATACAAAATGAAGGAACTGTATTAGTAGTATTAAATTCTGTATGCGGATGTGCAGCAGGAGCTTGCCGTCCAGGCGTTTTAATGGCAGTAAGTAATGCTAAAAATTTACCTACCCGTCTTGCAACCAGTTTTGCAGGATTCGATGTAGAAGCAGTAAATAAGGTAAGAGAACATTTATTGCCTTATCCTCCATCTTCCCCTGCCATTGCTTTATTTAAAGATGGTCATTTGGTAAGTATGGTAGAGCGTCATCAGATAGAAGGCAGACCAGCGCAGGTTATTGCACAACATCTGATAAGTGAATTTGATAAATATTGTAATTAAAAGTGGGAAACCACGGATTAGTAAGCACGGCCCCGTTTTATACGGGGCTTTTTTAATGATTTTATGAGGAACAAGAATTTAATGTTTATAATACTCGGAATAGCAGTATTAGTTGATTTTTATGTATTTGCCGGACTTAAAACAATCATTCAACCTTTAACCGACAAACAGAAACTATTCATTCAAATTGCATACTGGGCAATTTCTATTCTGGCAATAGTAGGTGCAT